>NZ_VPBF01000026.1:0-45335 GCF_013418865.1 Acinetobacter sp. YH12117 | reverse complement strand
TGGCACAGTCATCAGTAATCCCAAGTTCTATCGAAAATACGAGCAAAAGCTCGGTATTGCTCAGAGAGCGAGAAATAAAAAGCGTGTCCGTGCATTACACGCCAAGATTGCAAACTGTCGTAAAGACCATTTGCACAAGGCTAGCACCCAGCTGGTGAAAGACAATGCACTGATTGTCGTTGGTGATCTAAGTGCGAACAAACTTGTAAAAACTAAAATGGCGAAATCTGTTTTAGATACAGGATTTTCAGCGCTCAAAACCATGCTCAAGTATAAATGCGAGAACGCAGGGGTCATGTTTGAGGAAGTCAACGAGAGATTCACAACCCAAACCTGTTCGAGCTGCGGTACAATCACCGCAAGCAGTCCGAGAGGTAGAGCAGATTTGCGAATAAGAGTATGGGAATGTGAATGCGGAAGTGTAAATCAACGCGATTTAAACTCCGCCAAGAACATACTTGCGCTTGGGCATAAGCGTCTAGCAGTAGGAATCACCCTCCTTTCAGGTGGGTGAGGATGTCAAGGCATATTGAGGCCGAACTGAAAACCTAAAATAAATACAATGGAAAAACAGGTGCATAGGAATGCAAAAACATAAATTATGGCTCTGGTTGGGCCTGATTACCGTGGCAGTGATGGGCATTATTTACTGGTTAATTCCCCATTCACCACCATCCCCCGGTCATGCACAGGCCGCCACAGCGCGTACATCTGCAACCTCGTCTCTACCCGTGAGCAGTCCAAACAGCTCTGCGACCCTGTCCTTTTTAAGTCCCAGTCAGCAGGACACTGAAATTAACTGCCAGTTACAGCTCGACTCGGGCAACCGGTTGATGGTCAATGAACAGACCCGCAACTGTTTTGAATATTTTATTACCCAATATGGCGAGAAAACCCTGGAGCAGATCCGTCAGGATTTTCAGCGTTATATCGCCCAGACCCATCAGGAGCCGGCCTTGGGACAAATTCTGGATTTATGGCAGCGCTATCTGGATTATCGTGAGCGCCTAGGGGAATTGCAGCCGCCACAACTGGATCCGGACAGCCCGCAATATTATCGCAGCATTTTTACTAGCATGAAAAACCTGCGTCAGCAGTTTTTCTCGGCCTATGAAATTGAGGGTCTGTTTGGGGTGGAAGATGTTTATCATGACTATACCCTGGAGCGCCTGAGTGTGATGGACAATAAACAGCTGTCCGAAGCAGAAAAAGCCCAGAAATTAAAAGCCCTGTTTGAGCAGCTGCCGGAAGACTGGCAGGCCAATCTGGAACAGCTCAACAAGCTGGAAGATTTAAGAACACTGACCGCAGAAATTAAAGCCCGTGGTGGCTCCAGTGCAGAACTGCGCCAGATGCGCCTGAATCTGGTCGGGCCTGAAGCCACGCAGCGTCTGGAACAGCTGGATGTCGAGCGCAGCCACTGGAAAACCCGTGTTACCCAATATTTAAATCAACGCGATCAGATTCTCAGTGCTGGCCTGAATGATGCCGCCAAACAGCAGGCGGTCGCAGAATTACGTCAGCAGTATTTTAACAATCCGCAAGAACAGCTGCGGCTGGATACCTTTGAATCGGTGCACGATCAGGGCGGTAAACTGCCTTTTGCCGAATAACATCCTCTAAAGATGACTCATCCATCATTGCGGTGGATGGGTCTAGGTTTAATGTTCTGTTAAGCACCCCCCTCATTTTTTATCAATATCTCTGCCATTTCACGTGCACTTCATCGACCAGTTATCGGCAACTACAAAAAATAACCGAATGGCTAATGACGATTTCAAGAAAACTGTTTATTTATGCTAAACAATGGATTTTAAAATTACTAAGCCCTTATAAAAACAGTAATTTTTGATAAATTTTGGCCTGAAATGACATATTTGCAGGCAGGCTGCCGGGATGAGTAGTCATCATTCCATATAAATCGAAAACATCATCACATTTTTATGCAAAGCACGACAAAGGAGGAATTTTTGACAGGTGGTACTGCATCAATAAAACAAAAAATGAAATGAAGGATCAGTCATGCATCATTTAAAACAAAAAACCACATGGGGTTCAGCCGTGTTACTTGCGACAGCCCTGTTTGGCTTAAGCACACCCGTACAGGCCGAACCGGGCGTCTTGCAGGTTCAGGAACGCGCCATCAGCCATTATGCCCAAACCCGATATCCAATTGTCATGACCCACGGCTGGCTTGGCTGGTCGCGAATTGGCAATGAAACTTTCAATATGGATTACTGGTACCAGATTTTGCCCGATCTGGCGCGTCACGGCGCCACTGTGTTTGCCGCACAGCTATCTCCGGCACATCAGACCGAATTTCGTGGTGAACAGCTGATTCACCAGGTGGAAGATGTGCTGGCCATTACGGGCAAAAATAAGGTCAATCTGATTGGCCACTCACATGGTGGCCCGACTGTACGTTATGTGGCGGCGGTCAAACCTGAATATGTGGCCTCAGTCACCGGTATTGGTGGCACGTTCCGCGGCTCTAAAGTGGCCGATGATATTCAGAACAGTACTGCGCTGCGTACCGTCTTCAATCTGGTCGGTGATTATATGATTGCCCCGCTCATCAGTTATGCCCAGTTACAGCCAGATATGCCCATCAACTTTGATGCCTCGATGAAATCCCTGACCGAAACCGGTTCTGCGGACTTTAACCGCCGTTTCCCGACCACGGCACTGGCAGCAAACTGTGATCAGGCCGGCGCTGAAGTTGATCGCGGGATCCGCTACTACTCCTGGACCGGCACTGCACAAGCCACCAATCTGCTGGATATCGACACCATTCTGATGCAACTCGGGCCGCTGTCGTATGGCAATAAGGACAATGACGGCATGGTGGCACGTTGCAGCTCGCATATTGGCAAGGTGATTCGGGACAACTACAACCTGAACCATACCGATCTGGCCAATATGATGTTCGGACTGAGCGGCCGCTTTGCCCCGGATCCGGTGGCACTGTTCCGTCAGCATGCCAATCGCCTGAAACAGCAGCAGCTCTAGACTTTTAAATTGCCTTGGTGACAAGGCTGAACACCGTACAGATCGTGAGCGGTCTGTACTCACAAGAACAAGACTGAGGATTTAACAATGAAATATGGATATCTCATCGCCGGTCTGGCCGCTACCGTATTGAGCGGCACCACACAGCTGCACGCCTCAAACAGCACCCAGGTCAAAGCACCTTTTGTTAGCTCGCAGTATGCCAAAACCAAATATCCGATTGTATTTAGTCATGGCATGAGTGGCTTTATTACCTTGGGGACTGACAATTTTGGCCTAGATTACTGGTATCAGATTCTGCCAGATCTGGCGCGCCACGGCAGTAATGTCTGGGCCACCCGGGTATCACCATTTAACTCCAGTGAGGTCCGTGGCGAGCAGCTGGCACAGCAAGTCGAGGAAATTCTCGCTGTGACCGGTGCGGGCAAAGTCAACCTGATTGGTCATTCGCATGGCGGGCCTACCATTCGTTATGTGGCCGGGGTAATGCCAGACCAGGTGGCATCTTTAACTGCGGTGGGTGCACCAAATAAAGGCTCGCCAGTGGCCGACCTGATTTTAAAAGCAGAAGGCACACCGGTTGAAGGACCATTAGTCGGTGCAATCAATCTGGTGTCCAAAGCCATTACCTGGGCACAAGGTCTGGACCCGAACAGCTTCCCGCATGATTCTCTGGCTGGCGGCGGCAGCCTGACCCTGGCCGGCTCGGCCAAGTTTAACCAGAAATTCCCGCTAGGGATGCCAACCACGGCCTGCGGTGAAGGTGCCTATAAACAGAATGGAGTTGTGAATTATTCCTTTACCGGTATTGGTACGGTCACCAATATTCTGGACCCCGACTCTGCCCTGAAAATCACCAGCTTGCTGATTGATGGCGGCAAAGAAAATGACGGTCTGGTCTCTCGCTGTAGTGCCAAGTTTGGGAAAACCATCCGCGATGACTATAACTGGAACCATTTAGATGAAGTCAATCAGTTTCTGGGTCTGAAAGCCGTATTCGCCCCCGATCCGGTCAGTGTCTACCGTCAACATGCCAACCGTTTAAAACAGCAAGGCTTGTAAACGTAAGGATGATCTGCCCTGCTCTTTTGAGCAGGGTTTTTATTTTTGATGATGAAGAAAAATGGAACTTTATGAAAATAAAAATTTTAAGCCCGTAACGGCGGCAATGCCTAGGCAGCACGGATGTCGCCGTTTAACTCCAGTGATGAAGTCCGTGGTGAACAATATCTGGCCCAGCTCCAGGAGGTGATGGCCATCAGCGGAGCGAAAAAAGTCAACTTGATTGACCATTCGCATGGAGCCCATGCGGTGCGTTATGCCGCAAGTGTAATTCCTGACCAAGTGGCTTCGGTACTGACCTTCGGTGGTGCCAATCAGGGTGTACCGTGGTGGCCTCCGATGTAATGAAATTTGCGGATCAAACAGGAAGCTCTGACCTGTTAAATGTACTAATCAGCAGTTTTGGCAAAGTGATCATGTGGGCACAAAGCCTGGACGGCAATGCATTTCCGCATAATGCCTTTGCTGCAGGTCATAGCACCTGATTGAAGGAACCGCGGAATTTAATCAGCGTTTTCAGCTGGGCTTATCCTTAACACCCTGTGGTGAAGGCAAATATCAGGACCAGAGTATTGCCTTATATTCAATGACCGGAAATAGAAATACACAAGTCACCAATCCACTGGATGTTGGTGATGCTGCTATGAAAGCCCTTGATTTAATCTCGGCCCATAAAGGCGGTGTCAATGATGGCATTGTCTCGGTCTGTAGTGCCAAATTTGGTAAAACTATTCGGGATGATTTTCCATGGAATCATCTCGATGAAGTGAATTTACTGTTTGGTTTAAAAGGTACTTTTGCTCCAGACCCTGTTGCGGTCTATCGCCAGCATGCCAACCGGCTCAAACTGCAAGGTTTATAAACCAATATTCGGCCATAAAAAAAATGCGCCACAGGGCGCATTTTTTTCAACGAGATAAAACTGATTAAGCTTCAGTTTTACGCGCTGGTAACTTTTCACGAATACGTGCAGCTTTACCAGACAATTCACGTAGGTAGTAAAGTTTAGCACGACGAACGTCACCACGACGTTTCACTTCGATTTTAGCAACGATTGGAGAGTGAGTTTGGAATACACGCTCAACGCCAACACCGCTAGAAATTTTACGTACGGTGAACGCAGAGTTCAGACCACGGTTTTTCTTCGCAATGACAACGCCTTCGAACGCTTGTAGACGCTCACGGTCACCTTCTTTAACTTTTACTTGAACAACTACTGTGTCACCTGGTGCAAAAGCTGGGATGTCTTGTTTAAGCTGAGCATTTTCAACAGCTTGAACTAAAGGATGCTTACCACTCATGGGGTATCTCCAATATGTGTGGGTCAGAAGAGGTCTGAGATCCACTGGGGCTAGAGGCTAAAGCGCATAGACCCGATTAACTTTCCCTTTATGCTTGACCGCTTCAAGACATAAAGAGCCTATTTAAATACTCAGTCTAAAGACCAAGCTTTTTATTGCGCCCGAAGCATAAATTAAGATTTATGTTCTGGCAAATCTTTTAGCCATTTCTTTTGCTGCTTGGTCAGTTCCACTTGTTCAACCAGTTCAGGCCGACGCTCAAGTGTACGCTGATAACGCTGCAAAAAACGCCATTTTTCAATATTGGCATGATGACCTGATTTCAGTACCTCAGGCACATCTAAACCTTCAAAATGGTCAGGCTTAGTATATTGTGGGCAGTCTAACAGACCATCCACAAATGAATCTTGCACATGGGATTGTTCATCAGACATTGCACCCGGAAGTCTCCGGATAATACTGTCCAACAACACCATCGCAGGCAGTTCACCGCCCGATAACACGTAATCCCCAATCGACCATTCCTGATCGACATATTTCTGGATTAAACGTTCATCGACACCTTCATAACGACCACACAGCACAATTAATCCGTCATATTGGACAAATTCTTGTACAGCGGGTTCATTTAAGGTTTGACCTTGTGGTGACATATACACCACGGGTACGTTGACCGCACCTGCTTCATGAGCAAGTTCTTTGGCACGGCGGATTGCTTTTGCCAGTGGCTCAGCCATCATTACCATACCAGGACCACCACCAAATGGACGTTCATCCACTCGTTTGTAGTTACCCTCAGCATAATCGCGAGGATTGATACAATGAATTTGCATCAAATCACGTTGTGCTGCGCGCCCGCTAATACCGAAACGTGTAATCGCTTCAAACATTTCAGGAAAAAGCGTAATGACTGCAAAAAACATCGCAGACTCCCGTATTTCCAAAAATATTAGTAATCTACGCCCCAATTGACATAAATACGACCTGTTTCGAGATCAACGCGTTGTACCACATCTTTATGCCATGGAATCATACGCTCTTCGCCATCGATACTGTCGGCAGTTGCGCGAACCACCATCACATCGTTAGCGCCTGTTTCAAACAGTTCGTGGATTTGACCGAGATTCACTTCCTGTTCGTCATCATCCAGACCTAACACGGTTAGACCTTTTAAATCAGACCAGTAATACTCATCCACACCCGCTTGAGGCAGTTGCGATTTTGAAATCCAGATATTTGCACCAACCAGACCGTCTGCTGCAGTGCGATCGCTCACACCTTTTAAGCTGACAACCAGGCCTTTGCCATGTGGTTTCCAACGTTTTACATCGACAGTTTGCCAACCTGCTTTGGTCTCAATGTACCAAGGCAGGTAGTCAAACATGTTGCTCATAGGTTCTGTATTGGAATAGACCCAGAGCCACCCATTTAATCCATATGCTGAACGTAGCTGTCCAATCTGAATACGATCTTCGGGTACATTCTGTGTTGGTGTCATGGGCTACCTACTACTTAATTCTTTAAAATTATGCAGCAGCTGCAGCTTTCTTCGCTTGAGCAGCTAAAGAAGCAACACGTTCAGAAGGTTGAGCACCTTGTGCTACCCAGTGAGCAAAACGGTCAGCATCTAAACGAAGTTTTTCTGCTTTACCTTGCGCTGTAGGGTTGAAGAAACCGATACGTTCGATGAAACGACCGTCACGTGGATTGCGGCTATCAGTTACAACGATTTGATAGAATGGACGCTTTTTAGCACCACCGCGAGTAAGACGAATAACTACCATGATACAACCTTATAGTTTTTACGGATTATCCCTGTACCGACCATCGATACATTTCAAACCCCTTTCATAGAGGGCAGTATTTTACGCGAAGTTTGCCCTGAATGAAAGATCAAAAAGTGTTTATCCGCAGTTTTGAATTTATTTATCGGACCAGGTAGAGTTTGGCGACAAGTCACAACGCGCTTCGCCTTTTGCCCAATATTTCTCTGATTGATTATTTAAACAAATCCAACCATTGCCCGCTTGTAACGTACCTGCCTTAGGTTGAGCAATTAGAGTCCAACGGGTTGCATTGGTTAGTGCAGCATCAAAGCTTAAATCATATAATGCAGTGCCTTGTTTGGGAGTTACTGTTGATCCATATATTTGTGCAATCGTTGCCCCCGAAAAAGAACCATTCATTCCTTTATAGGCATTCATTCTTTCAGCAATGAACATCATCTCTGATTGTGCTTCTGCCCGATTTACTTTAATTTTATATTGCTGATAAGAGGGATAAGCAATAGCAGCTAAAATTGCAATAATCGCAATGACAATCATAAGTTCTATAAGTGTAAACCCTTGTCTTACCATGATTCGCTTCCCTCATTTGCCTCACCACAAGAAGTATAAGTCACTTTGGTATAGTCTTCTTTGTTCATACACTTGGTGCCTAAACTGTTTAACAAAAGACTATAATTTTTTTGATCTAGACTTTCTGCTTTAATAGCCCAATTACTTCCAATAGCAAACATATCAGCCTGCGCTGACCGATCAAAATCAATCTTTTTATTCAATAAATCTGCTTTGACCTCTAAATCTTTTGCCGTATCGGTAATATTTCCATCTTCATCCTTTGCAAACTCACGTACAGAATAAAACCCAATAATACTCAATCTATATTTAGGGTTATCCGAATGAATAGGAAGTAAAACTTGCTGTTTGGCGGTATCAAAGTTTGAACTTAACGTGCCTGTTTTATCTTTATATAAATAACTCGCCTCAAACCCTTTATAACTAAAGTTCTTAGCTTTATGTCGTTCCAATTGCTCAGCAAGTTTTTGCATTTCCTGTTGTGCTTGAGCAAGATGCGAACGTTGAATATAAACCTGATAACTTGGCATCGCAATTGCAGCAAGTAATGCCACAATCACTACGACCACCATCAGTTCAATCAGAGTAAAACCTGTTTGGGGCTTAGACTGTGAAAAAATAAATTTCATTTTTTCACTCCTTTACCGAATATCGTTCATACCAACGATGCGGAATAAATTTTAATGGTCCGCCAGCCGGAATAAAACGTTTACCTGGTTCAGCACAATCTTCTCCCTCACATTTTACATTTTCTGGATCATTATCAGGAATTACAATCCCTCTACCTCCTGTAGGCTCTGACATTGGACCGACGTTTAAGCTCACAATTCCTGAACCCAAATTGTATTTATAATTTGCCAGCTCGGGACAAACACCTGTAGGTAAACAGAGACGCTGGGTAAAACTTTGTCCTTTGACACCCGCCCCACAAGCTGAAGTCGTACCAGCTTCTGCTGCATCAAACATAGTAACGTAGAGGTTTCCTTCCATTGCAACTAGTGGGGTAAGACCTTTTATCACACCCGCACCTTCTGTTTTAGCTGCACCAGTAGTACTTTCAAATTTATGCTCAAATTTATAATACCACCCTCCCCAACCACTGGTCGGGCTAATGGCTGCACCACGATTCGTCGTTGCAGTTTTACTATTTACCAAGACAGATAAAGGCATTAACTTATCTAGACTTATACCTTCACCCGCTGCTGCTATAGTTTTATCCGCTCGTGATGAAGCTGGATAATATGTACCCGTCGGATGGATATCATATTCATACAAAGCATAAACACCATCGAACTCCAATCCTGAAGAACTAGTCGTTCCTGTAGTCGTCGGTGAATCGTTAGTGGCTAATAAAGGAGAGCTTTTATTTCCAGACAGGAAGGATGCTACGACAATATTCCCCCCTTCGGTTCCCCCTGCACTATGGTGAGCTGTAAAGACCGGCGGGTAGTAAAAGCGAGGACTTGTACCATTGGTTTTATGTAAATTTAAAATACGGGTAATTTGCGGTACAAACTCAAAAGAACCATCGCTTTGAGGTTGATGTAAGTCAACTCGAAACGCCTGTCCAGCCAAATCGCCAAAGTACAGGTGATCGACAACACCGTCATTGTTACGGTCAACGGTTTTAATTTCACTGACGACACTATATTGTAAGTCGTCGTGCTCGGTATGTTCTACACTACCACTCGCTTCCGTTTTACTGGCATACCACAATAACTCGCCATTATCGGCATCGAACATATACACACCCGCACCGATTTCATTGTCTTGCTCATAATTATATTTTTCATAACCCGCATAACCTGTTCTTACACCATTCGCATCATACAGGCCATCACCATCATCACCGCCAGCATCATAGCCACCACCCACAAACATCACTAATTTACGCTCTCCGTTCCAGTTCACGTAATCAAGTTTTGGCTTAGACCAACTTTGGCCCATTTTAGCCAAAGCAGCATATTCTTTTGTGATCACAACCGGGTTGCCATCTTCATCATACCCCAAACGTTTGACTGAACTTGATGTAGGATCAATATGGAATTTAATTTTAGGACTGCTGCTGGATGAATCATCTAAACCGGTTAAATCTAAAGCGTAATAACTACGTCCTCCCATCCGCAGACCACCATAAACCCACTGTTTACCCTGTAAATTTTCTTTTTCCCCTTCTAAACCGCCTGCAACATCGCGCACAACCCCATCAACGGTTAGAGTTCCATCATCTTTACTCACATAAACGGTATGGGCTGCCCATTCACCATCTACCCCATAATAAAGAGCATTTTTACCATTATCCCAAGCACCAGCCCCTGACTTAAACAATTCATATTGTTTTTCAGCCATTTCTTTAGGTAAAAAGCTAAATTTTTCTACCCCGGTTTTGGCGTCTACAACGTGCAGTAAACCTTGTGTTGTCCCAAATAGCACATAGTCTTTACGGTCTGTAGTATCGACATAGACATTACCTGATGTTGCATCTTTCACAGCAACGGCTTTACCACTTTGGGTAAGTAACACAGGCAATGAGTGTAAAATACTGCCCATTTGTCTTAAGTTTGCTGTTGCTCCTTCCAAGTTTTCACTTGCTGAAGCGATGTTATAACCTAACAAGCTCATTAAACCTTTAATGCGTTCTGGGTTGTCTGTTTTGGTTTTTTCATCTGTGGTGTATTGATGGGTAATTCTTACTAGCTGTAAATTTTGAGAAACTTTTTCTGTACCAGAAGCAGCCTCATTAAAATCATAATCGGTTAACAGTTTACGTCCTGTAAATGTATCATCATTTTGCTGTGTACCCAGCGGAAGTTTAGATAATGCTCCCCATTTCGCAAAGGTCGCTGTTCCTGAAGGGTAACTGGTGCTATCCCCCCAAATATCTTTTAAATCCTGTAAAACACTTTTTTTCACCACTAGTGAAGCTGGACCACCACTTTCTGAAGCATAAACACTATTATTGACCACATAATATTTTTTTAAATTTCCAAACCAAAGTTGTTGATCATCCTCATCAGCAACTTTAGGTTCAAATTGAGGAAAATATGAAAATGCCTGAAGTGATTCTGGATTCAATGCATCAACAGGAATAGTAGAAGAACCTGTGCTGATACTTGAAATACTCCCGCCCACATGACCAATAAATTCATTTAGGCTATCGACTACTTGTTGAGATTCAGATGCCGCAATATACCCCCCTTTACCATAGCTGCTTCCACCCCAAGCTTGAGCGTTCCTCGCATCATCACCAGTAATACCTGAACCGAACCCTACAACAGCGGTGAGCACAGGCTGAGATAAGTTAGAAATACCTGACCCCGAACGCACAACACTTAAATTATTTAAAGATTTTGCAAAAGACCCAATCGCTTGCCAATCTGATTTAACCCAATAAGGATTCCGTGAACTACCAATATTATAAGCATCGCCATATTCCCCTCCTGTTAATCCATTAGAAAAGCTAAAACTTGAAGAGTTTAATGCGTTTCTCATAAGTCCTAAAGTATTCGTATCGTAAGGTACTTGAGGTTGTCCATCCGTTAAAAAATAAATCCCTTGACCACTACACTCAGCCGTGGCAGAACTCAAGGGCGTTTTATATTTTGAACCAACTACTGTATCTGGATGGCTCTTGCCTATACCACTATAAGTACCACCACCCGTTGTAGTACCCAATAAATAGGCTGCTGCTTCGGCATAAGCAGCAGAGGTCGGTGTCCCACCGGTCCCTTTAAAATCAGATTTTTTAATAAGATTAAGAACTTTAGTTCGTTGTGCTGAACCGATATCGCCCCATTCTGCTGCGGGAATACGCATATATCCCCTTAAGTTATTTTCACCACTTGATGATACATAAGGGAAAGTTCCAATTCCGATTTTTACATCAGACTTAATTCCTTTTCCAGTGTCTTCATCATAAACAGGCATAGTTGCCAAGGTATATAAAGCATCTTTTAAGCGGCTCATTCGATCATAAAACTTATCATTACGAGTTAAGGTTTTATAAAAGTACTGAGACCCTCCTTGCCATCGATTCGTAAAACCAGTTATATCTGGTAAACCATCAATTTTAACAAAACAACTATCTGACACTGAAACTGTACCAATAGGACATTTATACCATTGTGAACCAGTTTTTTTATAATAATAAGCTTCTATAGAGCTATTCGAATTGAAGTAACAGTATTCACGAGTATATCCTCCAGATGTATTTTCTGTATTTCTATACATAGTTCTATAATCTGTTAACCCTTTAGGCAAATCACAAGCTGAGGCACCTGCTGCTGTTACAGACATACTCCCCGACGTATCCAGCATCATCACTACAACACCAGAACCTGCATTCGAGTTCGGTTTAGTATAAATTTCAATATCACTGGCATAGCTGGTACTGCTTTGTGCAATAAGCAAGGTCATTGCACCTGCCAAAGTACTTAACTTGAACTTATGCCCAAATTCTTTAGCATGTGCTTTCACATCCAGCACATTAGCATGATGATTTTTTAAAGTTTTCATATTCATCTCCTAAGAGGCTTTCAGTGAACGCAAACTGTACTCCATATCTTGAGTACTATATGGAACATTATTTCTTGCCAAACAATCGGTCACGGTATCGTTTTCAACCAAAGGATCAACAAAACTGGTGTGATTTTTCAAACAATTATTGACTTGTTGAACACTGGCTGAACTTAAATTTGGAAGTAAAGAGGTTGCAGTAATCACCACACGCTGAATTCCCGTACTCTTTGAGCTTTCTTTGTCATCGCCTTCCATCATGTGTTCCCAATCTCGATCCGTATCTGCCGCACGCACAGTGACCTGAGTCATTACAGCTTGACGACCACTAATAAAATCACCACGAGTCGTTTGACAAAAACCATTTTGTCCCAATTCTGTATTTACAATTTTCTTATTCTGCCAATACACAGAACTGGCAATACGACTCCCAGAAAAGTTATCTGTCACATTACCTCGCACACAAAATACTAATTCTTTACCTTTATTTTCAGGACGTAACGCATAAGCCAACATGCCATCACCAATACGCATTTGAGCAAATTGCAAAGCATTACTGGTTTTGTTTTCTAGAGTAAAAAATACTGAGTCACTATTTTGTACAAGAAGTGAATGAGCCTGCGCATTTGTTGAAATATTCAAAGAGGTAATACTGGAGCGAATTGCCCATGTACCCGCAATTGCAATCACAATCAACATGACCAGTACGACAATGAGTACTGAACCATTTTGGGAGTGTCTATGATTTACTTTTGGTAGATTCATTCTCAACTCCTTACTTCGCGATACCGAAACCATTACGTATTGCAATGGTCTGTGTGACTACATTTCGCATATACAACTTATTTTTATCATCAGGATTAAGCTTGGCTGTGGTATCTAAAACCTGATACTGTTTATCTGCATTGAATAAGTCATTATTTCCCACTGTATTATTTGAACGAACCAATAACCCCACCTTTACCGCCACAATTTGCGGTTTTTCCGCAGCAGTCAGACTTTGATAGTCCTCAATTGAAATTTGACCAAAACAATCTAATTGTCCATCTGCAGTGGCTATTGCTGAGCATTCATTATTCATCCCATCTCTTGCGACCACCAATTGAATACTTAAGTGATCGACTCTAGGAATCATAATTTGGCCATCACCAGATAAATCAATTTCTGCAGGCTCATCCCCCATATAGCTAAAAGCTTTACACGCTAAAGCCAATGGTTTATTTGGGTCTCCCCTATTCGTGTCATTTCTTAAAAAATAGCGTTGTACCACATACGCATCTTTTACAATTTGGCGACCCTCACAATCAAATTGATTGCTCATAGAGTTTTTATATTGGATCACCAATTGGTCACTTGCTTGCCCCACTAAATTAGAGCTATTTTCTACCTTGCCTTCAGATAAAGCGTTCTTTAACGTAATATCCAAGTTTGAAGTGGGATTACCACTATCATCATTTTTGAACTTTTGGGTGTAATTTCTAGCATCTAGTACAATCCCTCCATGTAAAACTTTGTCGTTGATCATTGGTTCAGCTGCATTTAAGTTTGCCAAACGTATTTCACGAACAAAGGCTTCCAATCCAAAAAGAGCATCATTTTGTAGGTCGGAGAGTGCCTGCTGAGTCGATACACCTCTTTGTCCTGTTAAAGCCAACTGAATCGCAATTGCACTAACAATCAGCCCTAGGCTAAGCGCAATCATAAGTTCTAAAAGAGTGAAGCCGCTTTGTTTGGAAAATGAAAAAAGCTTTTTATTCAAACTCATTTTAAAAAGCCTCCATAACCAAGCATTTAGAATTCGCTACATATGCTCCAGTCGAAGCATCAATACAAGCATCTAAGTTACTGTCTATATTGGTATCGCCCCAAGCGACATAAATACAGTTCAAACTACTACCAACACAATTATTGATTTTTACAGTATGGCCAACTTCAGCTGCTTTCTCAGTAATCTGACTAGAATCAACCTCTGCCATTTCTTCACTAGAACAATTCGGCAAATAACCTTGCTCACTTCCTACACAGCCACTTTTTTCAGTTTTGGCATTGATTGCTACTTTATACTCAGGTAAGGCCAACCTATTTACCCTCATACGTTCAGCTAAATCACGCGCTATATTAATTGCAATGGTCCGATCTGTTGCCTCATTTGCTGCATCCATAGCTCTCAACTGCAAACCAACAAAGCCTAAAATACCAATAGCTAACAAAAGCAAGGCAACCAAGACCTCTATTAAACCAACCCCTTTTTGCGTATTCATGTTATTCATGAGCACACCCCTGATTCGATTTTTTCTACAGTGCCATTCATTGAAAGTGTAATCGTTCGACTTTGATTTATTTTTGAATTACATAACTCAAATTTGAGCGGTAACAACACTTGTAATGTTTCTGGATTGATTGGAGGAACAGCATCGGGCTTAGATTCCTCCTCAGGGTTATGATCTGGATTATTAATCGTTTTAGTTCTCTGCTGTGGAATCCCGACTGGACTATAAACAACATCAGAAAAATCAACATCCCTGGCATTTGAATTCATATCCACATCTTCATATTTGGGTATCCAGTAACGAACTTCTGCTGTGTTTGTTCCACTTTCAAATTTTACTGTCACATTCTTTCTTAAAGTCGTAGCTTGTGCTCGGGCATCACTTAGCACCAAAGACAGCTCACGAATTGAGGTATCTAAATGTCGTTTTGCAATCAAATCCCCAAACGAAGGAGCCGCCATCATCGCCACAATCGCCAGCACCGCAATCGTGACCATCAATTCAATTAAGGTAAATCCCTGACTTTTTCGCATGCTCTCCCCCTAGGCAAAAATGTTGGCCCAGTTAAAATCATACTTATTAAAGTTACAAAAACTACACAGAACAGATAAAAGGCACAAAAAAGCAGATGACTGTCATATCACAATCATCTGCTTATTTTTAAAAGAAAAATTAGATTGTTATCTATTTCTCAGTTTAAGCCTGAGTTACAGGAATACGTAACTCTTTCGGTAAACTAAAGGTAATGTTCTCTTCACGACCGGCAAGCTCGGCAGGGGCGGTTGCCCCCCAGTCCTGCAAGCGCTGAATCACCTGTTTAATTAAAATTTCCGGTGCAGACGCGCCGGCAGTCACACCAATTTTCGTTGCAGGATTAAACCAGGCCTGATCCAACTGATCGGCATTATCGACCAGATACGCCTGTTTGCCCATGCGCTCGGCCAGTTCACGTAAACGGTTCGAATTCGACGAATTTGGCGAGCCAACCACCAGCACTACATCACACTGACTGGCTAAATCACGCACCGCATCTTGACGGTTTTGGGTGGCATAACAGATATCATCTTTACGCGGCCCCTGAATCTGCGGGAATTTCTGGCGCAAGGCATCAATCACTTTGGCAGTATCATCAATCGATAGCGTGGTCTGGGTGACAAAGGCGACTTTTTCAGGATGACGCACGCTTAAAGCCGCAACATCTTCTTCATCTTCCACCAGATAAATTTCACCACCATTTTTCTTGTCATATTGCCCCATAGTGCCTTCCACTTCAGGATGGCCTTCATGTCCAATTAAAATCGCCTCAACCCCTTCACGGGCATATTTGGTCACTTCAATATGCACCTTGGTCACCAGCGGACAGGTGGCATCAAACACTTTCAGGCCACGGCGCTCAGCTTCCTGCTGGACTGCTTTCGACACGCCATGTGCACTAAAAATCACAATATTGTCGTCTGGCACTTCATCCAGCTCATCTACAAAAATCGCACCGCGCTGACGTAAATCATCGACCACAAACTTGTTATGCACCACTTCATGACGCACATAAATTGGTGGATTAAAGCATTCAAGGGCACGGTTCACAATCGCAATTGCACGGTCCACACCCGCACAAAAACCACGTGGATTAGCCAATACAATTTCCATAGAACCCTCGATATTCATTTCAACTTTTGCAGACAGATGCGAAATTAATGCAAACAAATAGATGCTTAACTATTTTGTTTAAGCCAGCTCTGCTCTAAAATAGAGAAGATATTTTATCATATCAGGAAAAATATCATGTCGGGTCTCTTGTTTGTCGTTTCTGCAGCTTCAGGAACAGGCAAAACATCCCTTGTTAAAGCCCTGCTTGAACGTGTTAACAATCTGCACGTTTCTGTTTCCCACACGACCCGTGGTCAACGTCCTGGCGAACTGGACGGCGTTCATTACCATTTCACCCAGAAACAGGACTTTATCGACCTGGTACAACAAGGCGGTTTTATTGAATATGCCGAAGTCTTTGGCAATTATTATGGAACAGCCCAAGCCACGGTCAAAGAGCAACTGGCCAAAGGTCACGATGTCCTGCTGGAAATTGACTGGCAAGGTGCGCAGCAGGTGCGCAAACTTTTTCCTGAATCGAAACAGATTTTTATTTTACCGCCAAGCCAGTTTGACTTGCGCCAGCGCCTGTCCAATCGCGGCACCGATGCTGTCGATGTGATTGAACATCGCTTAAGCTGTGCGGTGGAAGATATGCAGCAATATGTCAACTTTGACTATGTGATTATCAATGATGACTTTAATAAAGCGCTGCATGACCTAGAAGCCGTGATTATTGCCAACCGTCTGGTGTTAAGCCAGCAGGCCAACCGTCACCAGGAGCTGATCCAGAAGCTGATTACCCCTACAGCACCCTGATTAAAACTTGAGTCTTCAGACAAAGCACCTTATACTGCACAGTCTGTTTAAATTTACCATTCAAACGAGAACTCTTATGGCACGCGTCACCGTTGAAGATTGTTTAGACCATGTAGACAACCGCTTTGAGCTTGTACTAGTGGCAAGCAAACGCGCGCGTCAATTGGCACGTCAAGGAATTGAACCTACCGTTGAGTGGGACAACGACAAACCTACCGTTGTTGCTTTACGTGAAATTGCAGAAGGCCACGTTTCTAAAGACATTTTGAAACAACGCGATCAGGACTACCAAGCCTCTAGCCTTGACCTTGCACTTTCAGCAAATAACTTGAATTTAGATGGTTTTTCTTTCCAATAAGAAAATACATCCTGAAAAAGCCTAGTTTTTTACTAGGCTTTTTTATTATTTGAACTTTAATATTTGCGCAATAACCGTTATAACATAAGCATCGGAACTCGTAATTACAACGAGCTTTTATTTCGATATTTTCGGTGAAAAAAATTGACAAGTCATGCAATATGTTTTTCATTAGAAGATCAGTTTTTGTGATTGTTACGAGCATTGTAGTTAAAGGTGGTATATGCCAGGCGCAGAGGTCAGCCAAGCCAAACAGCAACTAAATATGATTATCGACGCTTACTTGAGTGAAAGCGATAGCGAGCGCGTGCTTGCGGCCTGTGACTATGCCGATCTGGCGCATGATGGCGTAACCCGTAAAAGCGGCGAGCCTTATATTCTGCATCCGATTGCGGTCAGCTGCATTCTGGCGCATATGCGTCTGGATGCCGAAACCCTGATGGCGGCGCTGCTGCATGATGTGATTGAAGATACCGAATTTAGCAAAGAAGATATTACCGAAAAATTTGGCCGGACCGTGGCCGAACTGGTCGATGGCGTGACTAAACTCAGCCATTCCAGCGATAAAGAATACAATAAAGCCGCGTCCTTCCGTAAAATTCTGCAAGCGACCCTGCAAGACCCGCGTGTGATCATTATTAAACTGGCTGACCGCTATCACAATATGACCACGCTAGATGCCTTGCGCCCAGATAAACGCGCCCGCATTGCCCAGGAAACCTTTGATATTTTTGTGCCGATGGCGCGTATTGTCGGTATGAATGAAATGGCCGACAACCTGGAACATCTGTGCTACCAGAATCTTGATCTGGATATGTTCAATAATGTTCAGGCCGCCCTGCTAGAAACCAAGCCGAAACGCTGTGAATATCAGGCCAAATGGGAAAAGAACCTGGCAGAGCTACTGCAATATCATCAAATTAGCGGCCGGATTAAAAAGAAAAATAACAATATCGAACTGCTCCGTTATTTCGTCAAAAATGACATCGACCTGCAAGAGCTGACTCACAGCCACGCCTTTGAAATTATTCTGCAAAGCATCGCCGACTGTGACCGCTTAGCCGATATTTTACGTGAACATTTTCAGGTGCTGCATTTTGCCGATCATATTCGCCGTCCGTTACCGGGTGGCAACCAGTCGCTGATGCTGCGCCTGAAAGGTGAAGAAACCACCTTATCCTTAACCATTCAAACCGAGCTGATGCGTAAAGCAGCCCGTTTTGGCGTGGTTCTCGGTGAGAATGCACCGCAAGCCTGCCGCTCGGCGATTCAGGCCTCGATGCAAAACCTGAACGTGCTGATTGATGGCGCCTGTGCCAAAACCACCTTTAGCGAGCTGCTGGATTATCTGCATCAGGAAAAAATCTGGGTTTATACCCCGCATGGTCATCTGCATGAATTACCGCAAGGTGCTACCGCAGTTGATTTTGCCTATTCAGCCAGCCTGTTCCTCGGCAACCATGCGGTCGGTGCGAAAATTAATGGAGAAATCAAACCGCTCTCTACCCCGCTGACCAGCGGCCAGGTGGTGGAGGTGATTACCGATGTTTTAGCGACACCAAACCCCGACTGGCTCAGCTTTATTAATACCCAAAAAGCGCGCCGTGCCCTGCAAAACATTCTGCGAGACCAAGATATTGATGAGCAGCGTCTGGTGGGTGAGCAGGCCCTTAACCGTGCCTTAAAACTGTTTAACTGTTCGATTAAAGATTTAAGCGAAGACGACTGGATTAACCTGCTGCAATGGCGTCATATCGACAGCAAAGAACGCCTGTTCGAACAGATTGCAGTCGGTGACCTGTTACCACAACTGGTGGCCAACCATCTTTATTCACAGGACAGCAGCTCGGAAGTTTCGGATCGTCTGATTCAGGGCACCGAAGGCATTGATGTTAAATATGCGCATTGCTGTAATCCGGTACTTGGTGATCCGATTCAGGGCCATTTATCCCGCCGTGGTTTAATTGTGCATCGCGCGCGTTGCCATAACCTGCTGCATGAACAGCATCTGCATCCGGAAAATATCATGCCGCTACAGTGGAACTCGGATGACGTCGATGACGTCAGCTTCACCGCCTATTTATGCATTGATATTGAAATGAATGATGAACAGATTTCTGACCTGATCTATCAATGCCGTAAAGCCAAGACCGGGGTGGAAATGGTCCGTAGCCACGATGCCAAAACCTATGTCAATATTGTGGTGAACAACCGTAAGCAGATTGCCCAGATTATTCGCGACCTGCGCATGCATTTTGGCTTCCCGCGGATTATCCGTCTGGAACTGCCGCCCAATATTGCCGAAACATCCAAAGCCTGTTAATCATGATACGATAGGCCTGAGCCTGCCCGGCTAATCGTTTATGCTGTCCATACTTATAAAAGGAGAAATCGATGTCCCGCCAAGTGATCCATACTGAAAATGCGCCTGCTGCCATTGGTACATATTCTCAAGCCATTTTAGTTGGCAATACCGTGTACCTGTCAGGACAGATTGGCCTTGATCCTTACAGCATGGAACTGGTTGAAGGCATTGAAGCGCAAATCCGCCGTGTTTTTGATAACCTGAAAGCCGTCTGTGAAGCCGCAGGTGGCACGCTGGCTGATATTGCCAAACTGAACATCTACCTGACCGATTTATCCAATTTCCAGTTGGTGAACCAGATTATGGGTGAATATTTTGCCCAGCCGTATCCAGCGCGTGCCGCTTTAGGTGTGGCCAGCCTGCCAAAAGGTGCACTGGTTGAAATGGATGGCGTAGTAATTATTAATCAATAACTTAGCTGTACAAAAAAGATACCATCGATAAGATGGTATTTTTTTATTCAAAAACCCAATCACAACAAATGAATTTTCAAATGATTTTTATTGACAAACGATAATAATTATCAATAATAACACTTATCTTATTTAATTCTTTATGGTTGTATCAATGTACGTTTGCTTGTGCCGTGGTATTACAGATCAAGACATTAAAGACGCCGTAGCGAACGGTGCTGAAAGCTATCGCGAAATTCGTGACCTGCTGGATCTGGGAACCTGCTGTGGCCGCTGTGCCCCTGAAGCACGTGCCATTATTAGCGATGAAGTGGCCGAACTTGCCGGCCGTCTCGCAGTTGCTGCCTAATTCCAATAAGAATAAATCCTTCGGTCCGTGGGCCGACTCTCCTCCCCCGCTTCTGACTCAGGCGGGTTTTTATTGCCTGACCGGGCATTGCTGCCGAATCACATTGATGACGATTTTCATTTGCTGTTCAATAAATTACTCGCCATCCTGCATCATCTTGTTTAAGATAAAGCTCTAGATTGCCTTAAAACTGTTTAGGGCAGAAATTGTGAGATGGAGTAGTGCAATGAAAGGCAATCGTGAGGTGATTAATCAGCTGAATCAGGTGCTGTATCATCATTTAACCGCTATTAACCAGTATTTTTTACATTCGCGCATGTTTAATGACTGGGGCATTGAGCAACTCGGTTCGGCGGAATATAAAGAATCAATTCGTCAGATGAAACATGCCGATAAAATTATCGAGCGGATTTTATTTCTAGAAGGTCTGCCGAATCTGCAACATCTGGGCAAACTGTATATTGGTCAGCACACCGTTGAAGTGCTGAACTGTGATGTCCGTAAAGTCAAAGAAAATATTGAAGCCATTCAGAAAGCCGTCGTTTTGGCTGAACAGGAAATGGATTATGTGACCCGTGATCTGGTTCAGGAAATTCTGGAAAAAGAAGAAGAATATCTGGACTGGGCGACCACGCAACTGGATTTAACTGAATCTGTCGGTATTGAAAACTATATTCAGAGCCAGCTCTAAGTTCAATTAAAAAGATTAACTGCATAAAAAAGACCGGAGTTCCGGTCTTTTTTATGGATTGAGCAATGTGTTTCAAATCCCAAACAGCAGCCTTAAAAATCAGCAGATGATTTATGGTTCTGGTCTGATTTCTGCCCCATCCAGCAAGCTGTCATAATCCACCTCGACCTTGCGCAAGGTCTTTAACAGCTCCAGCTGCTGTTTGGCTTCGGCTTCATAGCCATTAAATGCCAGCACACGGGCATATTTAAGCAGGTCATACTGGGTTGGATAATTCAGCACAATTTCATGAATCTGCTGCAACTGCTCCGGGCTTTGCTGGCTATATGGATTCAGACGAATCCAGGCAATACGACGGTTAAATTCCTCGAGCAGATAAATCTGATCCTGGTTGGTGATTTTTTCCGGTGTTTTTTCATAACGCACCGATTGATTTAGCTTTGGCACCATTACTTCATAATCACGATAAATCAGCAGTAACAGGATGAAGCCTAAACCGAAACTAACCCGCATGAATATTGGCGATAACTGCACGCCAGCATTTGGACGTTGCGACTGCACAATCCCCAAGATAAAGCCGGCGGGCAACAGGAAATAGGCATAGTTCTGCGGGAATTCCAGCATGGCATGAATCAGGAAGGCACCAAGCATCAACAGACCAATCACCGAAATGGTCGAATTCACCTGCCGATGCAGCTGATAGCCCCAATAGGCCAGATAAGCCAACAATGGCAGGCCAATCAGCAGACCATTCCAGAGCAGAAGATCGAGCACCACATTGTGGGCGCTACGAATCCATACTGGTCCCTGGAAAAATTCACTAATCGTCGTGTAAGCGACACTGGTCTGATGCCAGCCATAACCAAACCAGGGCTGATGGCCAATTGCATGCAGCATTTGCTCCCAAATCACCAAACGTGACATATCACCCGTAGCACGCTGTACCACATCACGAGACTGTACCGCTATATCTGCGCTTTGAGAGAGTAGCTGACTTAAAGAAGGTGCAATAAAGATCAAACCAACAAAAGTCGCAAACCAGAGCGCACTATAGAACCATTTCAGGCGGATATAGCCTTGGTATTGCTGATAGCCGAGATAGGCCAAGATACACAGCGAGGCGACCCAAGAGGTACGCGATTGACTCAGCACCACCCCGCTTAAGATCACCAAACCAGCTGTAACCAAGAGCGCTGTTTTCAGTTTCTGTTTTTCATACAGATATAAACAGGCCATTAAGGATATGACCAGAAAGGTCGCCATATTGTTCGGCTGGGCAAAGTTGGCATAAGGGCGCTGGCCGGTACGGATATTCACCATAAACGGGAAATACTGGTCGATGGTGAGCCATTGGCAAATGGCCATGAACCCGGTTAGGGTGCCGACACCTAAAAGGACAAAACTGAAACCTGTTAATATTTTTTCTCGCTGCGCGGCATCTAGGGTCAGGTTATAGCCCAGTACAATCGCCAGCCAAAAACCAAAGATATATAGGGTGCTAAATAGGGCTTTATCAAAAAAGAATAGCAAACCACAGGCCCATTGGATGAATGGGACAGCGGCTAAGGCCAGTAAAGGTAGGCTGATTTTTGGGATAAGCAGTTTTTCTTTTAGGAAAATAGCAGCCAAAGCGAACAGTGCAAAAAAGGCATATAGCTCACCGGTATAAGTAACCCAAGGGCGGTAATGAATGGGAAGCAGCCAGGCGAGGGAGATGAGGATGGCAGCCAAAAATAGCAATGCAGATTTCATAAGAAAAACAGACTAAAAAACTGGCTCTATCTTATATTTTTTTAGGCAAGATGTTAGTGCTTTGTGTAGCAAGTTTGATTGGAATTCTGCTCGTTTTTAAGTGGGATAATTGTATGGGGAATACTTAAATTCCCCATTTTTAACTCAGGAAATTATTTCCACGGTCTGAGGTCGACGATTTTGATGACTTCTGCGGTTTCTTTGTTGAGCAATACCACCATATCTACTGCATTGGCTTTCAAAGGTAACCACGCATTTGCTTTTGGATATTTGGCTAAAGTTTTTTTCACTTCAGTTTTTGAATTGTATTGTTCCAATTCTATAAGCGGTAATGCACGTTGTTGAATTTGGTTTTTAGCTTGAGAGAATTCTACATAACGAGCAGGCTGTCGAGCAAGTGAAATACCACCTAACACCTCGATAAACATATCATTTTGGCGTTGTTGTGGACTTACTGCTAATTTTACTGCAGCAAATTGTGGACCAGTCCATGATACCTGTTGAAATTGAGATTGTGCTTGGTCAATATTTTCGAGAATTATGTCATTTTTTCTAACCAATTCAAAACGGTCTGCATGGAATACTAACCATGCAGGACGTCCCTGCTCAATACTATAAACACCATAACATAAAGCAGAAACCTGCAAGGCAATAATCACTGCAATATCAAATTTAAGTGATTTCTTACCTTCTTTATAGACCAATAAACCTAAGACAGGTCCGACAATTACATCGATTGCCAATAGCATTAAAAAGATATGCGTCACACCTACTGCTATGGCGAGAGGCGATGGATACCAAATAAAAAAGACTAATCCAATCACGAGTAAAGCAATTAGAAATGAAATAGATAAATGGCTGAGGAAAAATTTAAGGCGTTTAGACATAGTAAAAACTCTGACTCATATACAGATCTCTATTTCAAAACATCCGCACTACCAATAATGATACTATCAGTTAGATTACGAATTTTTTCTTCTGCAATTCGCTCAAATTCTGCTTGATGTGAACTAAATTGCTCCTCAACTGACGCAGTCCTATTCTCAGGCTGAATATCTTGCAAAGCTTCTTGAGAAATTTGAACTATTATTCTTTGAGTTACTTCCACTTCAACATTAATCCCAAATTTTTCATTTTTTGCATGCTTACCTGTAAAAGTAATCTTTTCTATACTCATTTTCACATCTCATTCACTTTAGTTCTAATTTTAAAAAAAAAGACTGGTTTCCCAGTCTTTTCTCATACCAACCTAACAATAGATTAGTAAGTACCTTGACATGAACCTGGTAAATATTTAGCTGGCATAGGGTCTGTTGCACCAGGACCACACATCCACCCAACAATTGTTGATCCACCATCAGTTGCTGGATCTAAAACATCAGTTGTACCAGCAGCAGACATCATTGGAGTTAAATCAATTGTTCTAGCATCGGTATCTGTTTCACCACCAAGGGTAGTTTCATTACCTTGAATTGTAATTACACCATCTGCAGATACGCCACTTTCACCAGCAGAAAATCCATTTGCAGGAGTAGCATTTACATATTTTGTAGCTTCTATTCTACATGCATCAGTCAGCACTGTACCCATATTAACTACAGGAGAGTTTTGTACTAGATCTGTAATTATACTACGACATGAAGAAGCAGCTAACACTACCTCTGATACTTTTGCTTTTACTGTATAATTTTGATAAGCAGGTAATGCAACAGCAGCCAAAATACCAATGATCGCTACAACGATCATTAATTCGATTAGGGTGAAACCCTTTTGAACAGTTTTCATAACATTCTCCACAAATGTTTTGTTAATTTTTTATAAGCTTTGTAAGCTATTTTGTATATAGCACTATATGTGCCAACTTTTATTATAAATATATTTAAAGAAAAAACAGCCATTTATGGATAAAAAATTTTCACTTTATTTTTTTAATGTATTTTTATGTAAAAAAGTGACACTTAGTGTCACATATTTACAACATTAACCTAGAATAATTGGCTTGTTCCCCAGCTCATTGGCTTCATCCTGAATTTTCCGGTCATAGAAAGCATCCAGAATCATGCCAATTTCTTTCACACCCAAAATCACTGCCTGCTGATACTCTCTTTGAGCCAAGCCATAGACCATTTTTTGGCAAATCTCATCCCAGACCTGCTGCTCAGTGGCATGCTTAATACCACGGTCAATCACAATCTCGACTTTCCGCTCACACAGGTTTAAATAAAGCAGGACACCGCTATTATATTCCGTATCCCAGACACCCAGTTCAGCAAACAGCTGCCGTGCGCGGGTACACGTATCCTGATAATAAGCCAAACGCGAAGGCAGGCAACCTTCAATGACGACCTGAATTTCGCCAATATGGCCATGCTCGGCTTCTGTGACCGCTTGCGCAATTGCATACTGGTCCTGCTGGTTAAAAAAGCGCTTGGTGGCTGGCATGTAGAAAAAGTGCTTAAACCAGCGCTTTAAACTGGGTTGACTCAGCTCCTGAGTTTTCGGCTGGGTAATAATTTCGGTTGTATCTGTTGTGGTTACCATGATCCTGATGCTCCTCCCCCGCCGAAGCCGCCGCCTCCGCCGCTATATCCACCGCCACCACCAAAGCCGCCGCCTCCACCGCCACGACCGGCCGAGGCCAGGAAAATATGAAAAATCGCTTGGGCCAGTGCGGTAATGAGTAAAAAGAAAATCCCAAGGCCCATCAACAGGCTGGTGAATATGCCCACGCCATTGACCAGCCCCGCTACCGTAGCTGCCACCGCGGCGGTTGAAGCGCTGAGACGTTTACCAACAATATAAGAGCCAATCACCCCGGCAATTAAAATAAAAATCACCGTATTAAAAGTTTTTTCCCGTGCCTGCTGCTCACGTAATGCCTGTTGCTGGCGTTCCTGCAGCTCTTTAGCCGCATTGGCCGCCACTTCCGGGTCCATATTCAAAATACGTTCAATTTCAGCCAGACCGGCTTCAATGCCGCTGGCATATTGTGCCTGTTTAAAATACGGGGTGATCTGGTTGTTGATAATCCGGCCCAGCACAATATCCGGTAGTACCCCTTCCAGACCATAACCGGTCAGAATTTGAATACGGCGATCATTCACTGCAATTGCCATTAACAAGCCATTGTCATATTTGGCCGAGCCCAACTGCCAGCGTTCTGCAACGCGCATGGCAAAATCAAAAATATCCTCCTGACCGGTGGTCGGGACAATCACCACCCCAATTTGTGCTTTACCCTGCTGATGCAGCGCTAAAATCCGCTGGCTAATCGCCTGTTTCTGCGCTGCACTCAGTAAATTGGCCTGATCAATTACTGGTTCATTTAAAGTCGGTAAGCCACGGATGGACTCCCCTTCTGCCATATCATTGGCAATCACCGGTTGTTCAACACTTGCCTCGGATGCAGCGGTTGCCTGACTCTGATGACGAGCATTGGCCGCACGCTGCTGTTCCTGAATGATGCGCGCTGCCGCCAGATCATCTGCCGAACCAGTGGCAGTCGTGTCTGCCAAGCTGAGTGAACTGAGCAATAGTGCACAGCACAACAGCAGGCCGTGCAGTATCCACCGGATGAGAGCAGTAATTGAATCAGGCATGATCCGCGGCTCCTTGGGGCGTGGGATTATTCAAACGACACGGTCGGTGCAGTTTGCGCGTTTTGATCGGCACTAAAGTTTGGCTTGGTGTCCATACCAATCACTTTTGCAGTCATAACCTGCGGGAACTGGCGTGAATAGGCATTAAAGTCCTGCACCGTGGTGATATAACGATTACGTGCTACCGCAATACGGTTTTCGGTGCCTTCAAGCTGCACCTGCAAATCCCGGAACTGCTGATTGGCTTTTAAATCCGGATAATTTTCTGATACCGCAATTAAACGCGACAACGCGCCAGTCATTTGCGCTTGCGCTTCCTGATAACGCTGGAACAGAGCCGGATCTTCAAGCACCGCCTGATCGACTTTTAAGCCGGCCACATTGGCACGTGCCTGAGTCACTTCAGTCAGTACCTGCTCTTCATGTGTAGCGTAGCCTTTCACCACATTGACCAGGTTCGGCACCAGATCGGCACGGCGCTGATACTGGTTTTGGACTTCCGACCAGGCCGCCGTTACTGCTTCATCTTTGACCTGCAAGGTGTTATAGCCACAGCCACTCAGGGTCAAGCTGCTGCTGAGCGCCAGCATCAGCAGTGTTTTTTTCATCAAGTTCATGCCTTATCCTCTAATTATTTATTTGTATTTGTTCAATAATTTGATTCTAACGGTATTTTAGCCCAGTTTTGTTAATTTTATTTATCACTTGGAAAACATACGCGCACGAAAAAACCAGACACATAGTCGGCCTGGTTTCGATTAGTTATCCAACATCTGTTTGAATTAACTGAGTAATTGTGGTGGCTGTTCCTGCTGGAAACCTTCAACCTGATACTGCGTTGCCATGCGCTGCTTCCAGTATCTAAGACTGCGACTGTAATTGATTTTGGCCGGATGAAAATCTTTCCGGTAATAGGACAGATATTCCGGCAATAACTGCAGCAGCATTTTCACCAGCAAATACAAACCAAACAGATTACCGCCGATTTTCGGCATACTGTTTTTCTTGTCCTGTAAAAATAGCTGTGAGGCGCTATAAAAAGTCAGACTGGCAAAACCGGCAGTCACACTGCGCATGATCATACGGCGCAGACGATGATCGGCATACACATGCTGATATACCTCAAACGCCACCGCCCGATGCTCAATTTCTTCAATCGCATGCCAGATCCACAGCTTGGCCGCATCCTCATCCAGCGTACTCAACACTTCCGGATGACGCAGGATATAACCGCCCAGTAGCGCAGTAAAATGTTCAAAGGCACAGGTAATTGCCAACTGTACTTTGGGTGGCAGACTTTTGACATGATGATCTTTACGCGCCAGCCAAGCCTGAAAACGATCCAGCTGATAATCATCACGGCGCCAGGCGTTGTTAAATTCACGATGCGCCTTGGAATGCATTGCCTCTTGCCCAATAAACGCAGCAATTTGTGCCTGTAACTGCGGATCCTGAACCTGATCGCGCACATTACGCACGCTATGCACAAAAAACTGCTCACCGATGGGAAAAGTGGAAGATAAGGCGGTAAGCAGATGCGACATCACCGGCGAATTGGCAAAATAATGCCGGCGGATAGCATGAGGATTAAATTTGAGCCGGCGAACCGTGATCCCAATGGCTTTCGGACGATGAAGATAGGATTTTTCTGCCATCACTTGCGTCATGGTTACTGACCTTTCTTGTTTTGGAGACGCTCAGTATGTGAACAAAATCACTTTTCCCCTATGGCAAAAAGACCGATTCAATTTGCAAAAAACCTCAAAATGACCTGTTGCATAAAGTGTGTTTACAGCGAATTTGCTAGCAGCCCTTGTCTCTTTTTCATCTTCACCTACCGATTCTAAAACCAAAGTGATTAAAAAAACCCGCTCTAAAAGCGGGCTTATTGAATGAATTCAGCGTGAATCAGACATCAAGATAATCCAGAATGCCTTCTGCTGCCTGACGACCTTCCCAGATTGCAGTCACGACTAAATCAGAGCCACGCACCATATCACCACCGGCAAAAATTTTCGGGTTTGAAGTCTGGAATTTAAATTCCTGCTGTTCTGCAGCCACGACACGACCTGAACCATCAAGATTAATGTTCACATCGGCAAACCAGTTGGCTGGGCTGGTACGGAAACCAAAGGCCAACAGCACCGCATCTGCCGGCAGAATTTCTTCTGAACCCGGAATTGGCTCTGGACTACGACGGCCACGGCTGTCTGGTTCACCCAGTTGCGTGGTCACCACTTTTACTCCAGTAACTTTGCCATTTTCACCCACAATTTCAATTGGCTGACGGTTAAACTGGAATTCAACCCCTTCTTCACGCGCATTGGTCACTTCACGACGTGAACCCGGCATGTTGGCTTCATCACGACGATAGGCACAGGTCACCGACTCGGCACCCTGACGGATCGAGGTACGGTTACAGTCCAT
The DNA here is from genome assembly GCF_013418865.1 of Acinetobacter sp. YH12117. Classification (NCBI taxonomy): domain Bacteria; kingdom Pseudomonadati; phylum Pseudomonadota; class Gammaproteobacteria; order Moraxellales; family Moraxellaceae; genus Acinetobacter; species Acinetobacter sp. YH12117. Next base: position 16,461 of record NZ_VPBF01000026.1, on the reverse strand, counting down.
CGCGGTATCACCACCACCCAGGACAATCACTTTTTTGCCTTCGACTGAGATGTATTCCGATGGATCTTTTTCCCAACCCTGACAACGGTTGACGTTGGCAATCAGGAAATCCAGTGCATCATACACACCATCTAAGTCTTCACCGGCAAAACCACCTTTCATGTAGGTATAAGTACCCATGCCCATGAATACCGCATCGTAATCAGCCAGTAACTGGTCAATGGTGACATCTGTACCAATTTCGGTATTTAAACGGAATTCTACGCCCATACCGGTGAAAATTTCACGGCGGCGTTTCATTACATCTTTTTCCATCTTGAATTCTGGAATACCAAAAGTCAGCAGACCACCAATTTCCGGACGCTTGTCAAACACCACCGGTTTTACACCATTACGCACCAGAATATCGGCACAACCCAGACCTGCCGGGCCTGCACCAATAATCGCGACTTTTTTATCGGTCCATTTGACATGTGACATGTCTGGACGCCAGCCCAGCGCAAATGCAGTATCATTGATGTATTTTTCTGCATTACCGATGGTCACGGCACCAAAGCCATCATTTAAGGTACAGGCGCCTTCACAGAGACGGTCTTGTGGACAAACCCGGCCACAAACTTCTGGCAAAGTATTGGTCTGATGGCACAGTTCTGCCGCCTGGAAAATACGGCCTTCTGAAACCAGTTTTAACCAGTTTGGAATGTAGTTATGTACCGGACACTTCCATTCACAGTACGGGTTACCACAGCCTAAACAGCGATGGGTCTGGTTGGTCGCCACTTCTGCGGTAAATGGCTTATAAATTTCCACAAACTCAGATTTGCGGACGTCAATCTCTTTTTTCTCTGGGTCTTGGCGTGCAACATCCAGGAATTGAAAGTCATTACTTAGGCGTTCTGCCATGTCTTTACTCCGTGGCTAGATGCAAGGGATTCACAGTTGCCTTGCATCTGGCTTCATTTCTGCAGTCGTGGAATTATTGAGGATCAGCTTGAGTTGTCTTTAACAAAGTCAGCAAGTTGGCTGCTTTTGGTTTTACCAGCCAGAACTTGCGGCTGTAGTAATCAAACTCATGGCGGATCTTGTACGCCCAGGCACTACCCGTTTCTTGAATATGCTCATCTAAGATACGTGACAAGAACTCTTTGTGTTCTTCCATCGACTCTGTAGAAATACGGTTTAACTCGATCAGCTCATGGTTGTAATGGTCAACGAAGTCATTGTCCAAATCAAGTACATAAGCAAAACCACCTGTCATCCCGGCACCAAAGTTGTGTCCGACTTTACCCAGTACCGTTACGATACCACCGGTCATATATTCACAGCAGTGATCGCCTGCGCCTTCAATCACAGCAAAGGCACCCGAGTTACGCACCGCGAAACGCTCACCTGCAGTTCCGGCTGCAAACAGTTTACCGCCAGTGGCACCGTACAGACAGGTGTTCCCAATAATCGCGGTATTCTGGGTCTGGAACGGTGAACCTTTTGGCGGGAAGATCGACAGACGACCACCGGCCATACCTTTACCGACGTAATCGTTGGCATCACCTTCCAGCTTGATGTGTAAACCACCAGCATTCCAGACACCCAGCGATTGACCTGCAGTACCAGTCAGGTTCATTTTCACCGGATGGGCTTCCATACCGAGGTTGCCATAACGGCGGGCAATTTCACCGGAAATACGCGCACCGATTGAACGGTCACAGTTGCCAATGGTGTAATTAAATTCACCACCGGTACCGGCTTCAATGGCTGGCAGCATCTCGCTAACCATCTGCTCAGCCAATACGCCTTTATCGAACGGCTCATTGCCTTGCACTTCACAGTACTGCGCCTTCCCTTCCGCCGCAGGATGTGATTCCAGCAAGGCACTTAAATCCAGATGTGCATGCTTGTCGGTTTCACCCGGCAGGATTTCCAGCAAGTCGGTACGACCAATCAGATCTTTCAGACTGGATACACCCAGCGCCGCCAGCCATTCACGGGTTTCTTCAGCAATAAAGGTGAAGAAGTTGATCAGCATTTGCGGCTCACCAATATAGTGTTCCTGACGCAAGTGATCCTGCTGCGTCGCTACACCGGTCGCACAGTTGTTCAGGTGACAGATGCGCAGGTATTTACAACCTAAAGCAATCATTGGGGTAGAACCAAAACCGAAGCTTTCAGCACCGAGGATAGCCGCTTTCACCACGTCCAGACCGGTTTTTAAACCACCATCGGTTTGTACGCGAACTTTACCACGCAGGTCATTCACACGCAGTGCCTGATGTGCTTCAGACAGACCGAGCTCCCACGGAGAACCTGCATGATGAATAGAAGAAAGTGGCGAAGCCGCTGTACCGCCATCATAACCAGAAATGGTAATGAAATCGGCATACGCTTTCGCAACACCGGCTGCAATCGTGCCGACACCTGGCTCAGAAACAAGTTTCACCGACACCATCGCCTGTGGGTTCACCTGTTTTAAATCGAAGATCAACTGTGATAAATCTTCAATCGAGTAAATGTCGTGATGCGGTGGTGGCGAAATTAAGGTTACGCCCGGTACAGAGTAACGTAAACGCGCAATGAGTCCGTTTACTTTACCGCCCGGCAACTGGCCACCTTCACCTGGTTTTGCACCTTGCGCGACTTTAATCTGGAGGACTTCTGCAGAGGTTAAATACGCAGGCGTCACACCAAAACGGCCCGATGCAATTTGTTTGATTTTCGAGTTACGGATGGTGCCGTAACGCGCTGGATCTTCACCGCCCTCACCCGAGTTCGAACGACCACCAATCGTGTTCATGGCAATCGCAATTGCTTCGTGTGCTTCAGGTGATAAGGCACCTAAAGACATCCCGGCTGAGTCGAAGCGCGGTAAAATCTCTTCAACCGATTCCACCTGTTCCAGCGGAATCGAATTGTCTGTTTTCAGTTTGAATAAATCACGAATGGTCGCGATTGGACGGTTATTCACAATCTCGGCGTATTCTTTGAAATCGGCATAATTGCCTGAACGCACCGCCTTGTGTAAGGAATTGATCACATCCGGGTTAAAAGCATGATATTCCTTGCCGAAAACGAATTTCAGCAACCCACCCTGATCAATTGGCTTACGCGCTTTCCACGCGGTATCGGCCAGTTTTTTCTGGTCATTTTCCAGATCGACAAAAGTCGCACCCTGAATACGGCTTGGCACACCGCTAAAGCAGGTATTCACTACTTCGGCAGATAAACCAACTGCTTCAAACAGCTGACCGCCACGATACGAAGCAACGGTTGAAATACCCATTTTTGACAGGACTTTCAGCAGGCCTTTTTCAATCCCTTTACGGAAGTTCGATTGTGCATAGACCGGATCACCGAGTAGTTCACCTTTAGCCACCAGATCATTGATCACATCATAGGCCAGATATGGATAGATGGCGGTGGCACCAAAACCGAGTAACACTGCAAATTGATGCGGATCGCGGGCAAAACCGGTTTCCACAATCAGGTTGGCATCGGTACGTAAACCGGTATTGATCAGGTGGTGATGCACCGCACCCGTCACCATCACCGCATTGGCCGGCAGATAGCCTTCACGGATTTTCTTGTCGGAAAGTACCAATAAGGTTTTGCCATCACGAATCGCTTGCGCAGACTGCTCGCAAATACGCGTGATTGCTGCCTCCAGACCTTCTGTTTCAGCATAGTTCAGGTTGATATCGGCAATTTCATAGCCTTTACGTCCTAAAGTACGAATCTGGTGCATTTTCGAGTTTGACAGCACCGGGCTGGAAATGATCAGACGATCAGCATGTTCCGGCCCCTGTTCAAATACGTTTTGCTCACGGCCCAGACAGGTTTCCAGTGACATCACAATTGATTCACGTAACGGGTCGATTGGCGGGTTGGTGACCTGCGCAAACTGCTGACGGAAATAATCCGATACATGGCGCACCTGACGTGACAAGACGGCCATTGGGGTATCATCGCCCATCGAGCCAACCGCTTCCTGACCGCTTTCTGCAATTGGACGCAGCAACTGGTCACGCTCTTCAAAAGTGACCATAAACATTTTCTGTGCCGCTTTCAGGCCATCGCCTTTTAAGCCCTGATCACATAAATATTCTTCTAATTCCGGGCTGCCTTGAACGCGAATTGAATTTTCACGTAACCATTCACGGTAAGGACGCATTTTTTTCAGGTGCTGGTTTACATCACTGGTGTCCAGCACTTTGCCAGTCATGGTATCCACCACCAGAATCTGGCCCGGACCGACACGGCCTTTTGACACCACATCTTCCGGCTCATAACCCCAAACCCCAATTTCAGAAGCCAGGGTGATATAACCATTTTTGGTGATGACCCAGCGTGCCGGACGTAAACCGTTACGGTCTAACATACAGATGGCATGACGGCCATCCTGAATCACCAGACCTGCCGGACCATCCCAGGCTTCCATATGTTTCGAGTTAAATTCATAGAAGGCACGCAGGTCAGCATCCAGGGTTTCCACGTTTTGCCAGGCTGGTGGTACCAGCATACGTAGCGCACGGAACAAATCCATACCGCCACCCACCAGAATTTCCAGCATATTGTCCAAGCTGGATGAATCCGAACCGGTACGGTTCACAATTGGATTCAGCTCGGTTAAGCCCGGCAACAACGGGTTTTCAAATTTAGGGGTACGCGCCAGCGCCCAGTTACGGTTTGCCGTAATGGTGTTGATTTCACCATTGTGCGCCAGATAACGGAACGGCTGCGCCAGCGGCCAGCGTGGCAAGGTATTGGTCGAGAAACGCTGGTGGAACACCACAATATGGGACGCTAAACGCTCATCAGCCAGGTCGGTATAGAAGTCAGCAATCGCAGCTGGCATCATCAGACCTTTATAGCTGATCACAGTTGAGCATAACGTGGTCACATAGAAATACGGATCATTGCTGAGTTGCTGCTCGGCACGGCGACGTGCCAAAAATAATTTACGGTTAAATTCAACTTCAGTCACGCCAATCGGGCAGTTCACGATGACCTGTTCAAATGCAGGCAAAGACTGCATGGCAATTGAACCTAAAGCATCGTTATTGGTTGGCACTACACGCCAGGCAATGACTTTACAGCCTTCTGCTTCAATTTCTTTGGTTAACGTCTGTTTGGCATGCGCAGCTAAGGCCGGATCGAGGCTCAGGAAAATGGTGCCCACAGCAAACACTTCACTTAAGGTAATGTCACTTAAGCGTTTGGCTTCTTCACGGAAGAACTGCTTTGGCATGGCAAGCAATAGACCGCAACCATCGCCCGTCTTGCCATCTGCGGCAATACCACCACGGTGGGTCATACAACTCAAACTATGAATGGCGGTCTTGACGAGATCATGGCTTGCATCACCCTGCATATGGGCGATTAAACCGAAACCACAGTTATCTTTAAACTCATCCGGTTGGTATAAACCTTGAGCGGGAGCTACAGTATTAGGCGATGGCATGTGCATAGCGTACCCTTCTTTCAACGCGCCCTTGCTGGGCATTAACAATCTACTTTCTTTTGCGACCTGGTCCGACTGACTTAGCTTAAGATCCATGTTGAGCAAGTTCATTTCTCCTGGATTTGATCTTGAGTGATCAAGATGACAAGCTGAGGAAAACCGTGACTGCCTTTACGCACTTAAATCAAGCATAAACATTTGACGATTTCGCACAATCATTGAATCTTTCTTGCTCCAAAATAGGGACATTAACTCAATTGATGCACTAATAATGCAAAAATGATGCCAACTTTATTGTGCTATTTTTAAATGACTTAATTTGGGCAAGTTTCAGTGAGAGCGGTGCGCTTTCAAGGAAGTTTCGCTTATTTTATACGCACTATTTTTGGGCATATCTTCATTTTTATACACCAGCCTGCGCTATTTTAGAACGGCAGTTTAATTGAAAGGATCACTAATTTCTTGTTCTGTGGTGGTGTTATTCGATGCTGGTGCAGGTGGAGCAACACCACTTTGTGATTTTTGCACATCCACCACGTTTCCGTCCTGATCACGGCGGGTTACGGTGGTGGTTGTAGTGGAGCGTTGCGGACTGGTTGCGCTCTGTTTTGGTGCAGCCAGCAGACTTTCATCAATTTTCGGCAGCGCGGCCGGCTTTAAAGCCACTTCATAAAGTTTATTGTTCAGGCTCACTTCCTCTGCACCCAGGTCATTCACAAACGGCAGATAGTCCTTAAAGCTGGTCACCACCGGTTTGACCGATGCGGGCAATTGCAGCGCTAGCTGTTCTAAAGCGCTTTGCGCCTGACTGGTATTTTTATAATTGCCATACAGCAACACATATTGCTCGGCGCGGTTTTCACCACTCAAGCGAATATAAAGAAAATTCTGGCGATCAGCCTGTTTTTTCAGAAAGCCCTTGATAATGTCTTCTTCGCTCACGCGAAACAGCTCAATGGTCTGATGCTTTCGCTGCTCGGAGATAAATTTGGTGCCGCGAAATTCAGGCTCATGCAGCCCCGAAGCAGTTAAACGCTTGGTTTGTTCTAATGGCTTGACTTCGTCGATCAGGACACCCAAATGTGCGGTTGCCGCCACTTTTGCCGGCTGAATCTGTAATTCAACTTCTGATTCCGGGGCTTTTTCGACTTCAACCAGCTCATCACGATCGGTAATGGCCCAGAAGATAATCGCCAGCAGCAGACACAGCGCACCACACACCAACCAGATGGAGTTCTGAACACGTTGTTTGACGCTTTGTGATGCTGCTGCCATGGGATCCCTTAATTATGCTGCCTGATGCGCAAGAATAGACTGTTTCATCAATTCCGGATCAAATTCCCGGGTAATGATGGCCTGTCCCAGACGCTGCATTAACACCAGTCGCAACTGGCCATTCAGCACTTTTTTGTCATGGGCCATAAAACTGAGAAAATCATCCAACGGAATTTTAGGACATACTATCGGCAATTGGGCACGAGAAATGATTCTTTTTGTACGCTCAACATCGTCTGCAGAAATCCAGCCCATCCGATGCGATAAATCGGCCGCCATCACCATGCCGGTCGCAACCGCTTCACCATGCAGCCATTCGCCATAACCCAGATAAGACTCGATGGCATGACCAAAGGTATGACCCAAATTCAGCAATGCGCGCTCGCCCTGCTCTTTTTCATCATTGGCGACAATCCGGGCTTTGTGCGCGCAAGAACGATACACCGCTTCTGCCAGTAAAACCGGATCACGTGCTACCAGCCCCTCCATATGCTGTTCTAACCAGTCCAGAAACTCAATATCACCCAGCAGGGCATATTTAATCACTTCAGCCAGACCGGCAGACAGTTCACGATCGGGCAAGGTTTTGAGCTGCGACATATCAGCCAGCACCACTTGCGGTTGCTGGAAGGCGCCGATCATGTTTTTACCTAGCGGATGGTTAATCCCGGTTTTCCCCCCCACACTGGAATCGACCTGAGACAGCAAGGTGGTCGGCACCTGAATAAAATACACACCACGCTGGAAACAGGCTGAGGCAAATCCGGCCATATCGCCAATCACACCGCCACCGAGGGCCAGCACAGTACAGTCGCGGTTAAAACCAGCTTCTAGCAGGGCATCAAAAATCAGATTGAGATGCTGAATATCCTTGTATTTTTCACCATCGGGCAAAATACATGTTGCCACCTGTTTACCCAGTGCTTCTATGGCAGTTTGATAGTGCTTTAAATACAAAGGCGCCACGGTACTGTTGCTCACAATCATGACCTGCTTGCCTTGAATATAAGGTTCCAGTAAGGTCTGCGGATTTAAATCACTGCCAATAAAAATCGGGTAACGGCGATCGCCGAGTTCAACATATAAGGTTTGCATGGTTTTAAAACACTGTACTCAATTAAATTGATTTCTTCGCCACGATCACATTCAGGATTTTTTGCGCCAGATCACGGGCTGCACCCTGATTGGTTTCAATAATATGATGCGCCACCTCACGATATAATGGATCGCGTACTGCAAGCAAATCTTTCAGTTTCTGTTCAGGATTTTCAACTTGAAGGAGAGGACGGTTTTTATCGCGGTAGGTACGTTGCAGCTGGATTTCCACCGGGGTATACAGATATACCACAATACCACGCTGTTTGAGGAATTCACGGTTCGGGGCTTGGGTGACTGCACCGCCGCCGGTGGCAAGAACCAGTTGAGTGCGAGAGGTCAGCTCGTCAATGACAGTGGTTTCACGGTTACGGAAACCGCTTTCCCCTTCTTTTTCAAAAATCCAGGGAATGGTGGCCCCGGTACGACGCTCGATTTCATGATCGCTGTCCAGGAACTCGCGTCCGAGCAGCTCTGCCAAATGTCGCCCTACCGTGGTTTTTCCGGCCCCCATCGGCCCCACCAAATAGATATTTGGCAGGGCGTTAAACTCTTTGCTTGGCAAGGAGTCACCTATTTATTTTGTTAAATTGAAAATATATTAATGATTTCTTGAAACACTGTCATTAACAATTCGTGGTGTCACAAAAATCAGCAACTCACGTTTATTGTCCGATTTAATATCTTTACGGAATAAACGGCCTAAATACGGAATATCCCCCAGGAATGGCACTTTGGTTTGCTGATTGGCTGTCTGCTGCTCAAAAATACCACCGAGCACGACGGTTTCACCATTATCGACCAGTACATTGGTATTGATCGAGTTTTTGTTAATGGTGAGCTGACCGGTCGGCGTTGGTGCTCCCGGACTATCACTGGTGATATTCAGGTTCATCTGCACTTTACCATCCGGGGTAATGCTTGGCGTTACGTCCAGACTGAGCGTAGCATCAATAAACTCGGTGGTGGACACCGCATTGACACCACCTCCTTCAGCAGACTGATACGGAATCTGCGTACCTGAAGCCACTTTGGCCTGCTGCTTATCAGCAGTCAGTACTTTCGGGGTCGAAATCACTTCACCATAACCATCAGCTTGTAATGCAGACAGTTCTAAATCCAGCATAAAGTCAGACAGGCTGATGAGACCAAAAGCAATCCGGCTCGCACCTGGGCTGGTGACCCCCAAATCGACATTCAAGTTTTGTGGACGTTCAATTTCATAGGTATAACCACCACGCTCATCGTCAAATTCCGGCTCACGTAAATTCCACAGTGTGGTATCACTACCACCAACCAAAAGATGGTTATTATTCGTGATCCCCTGTGACAGGATGCCCCACTTCACCCCCATCTCTTTAGTAAAGTCGGTGGTGGCACGCACAATACGCGCTTCAATCATCACCTGTTTCACTGACACATCCAGCAAGTCAATCATGCCGCGAATCTGGTCAATCTTTTGTGCAGTATCATTAATAATCAGGGTGTTGGTTCGTGGATCAACTGACACGGTACCGCGAGGGCTGAGCAGACTACCGACGCTATCACCAAGTGGATCTGTCCCTGAACCCGAATTTGTGCCGCCACGAGAATTGGATGCGTTTTTACCATCAGTAATCAGTTTCTCAATATCAGCAGCCTTGGCATAATTTAACTGAATATATTCGGTTTGCAACGGCGCCAGCTTGACGCTTTGTGCAATCGCTTTGGCTTCTTCTTCTTCGGCCTTGATCAGTTCTGCGACGGGTGCAATCCAGATCACATTGCCATTACGGCGTTTATCCAGATTTTTGGTTTTTAAAATAATATCTAGTGCCTGATCCCACGGCACATCTTTGAGACGTAAGGTGATATTGCCTTGTACCGTATCGGCGGCAACCATGTTAATTCCGGTAAAATCAGCCAGTAACTGCAGCACACGACGCACTTCAATATCCTGGAAATCTAAAGAAATCTTTTTGCCGGTATAGCTTTGTGCTGCACGCGGTTTGAACGGGTTCTTATCTACCGGACGTTTCAGACTGATGGTCAGTTTATTTTCTGCCTGGTACGCCATGTATTCATAGCTTCCCGCAGACTGAATGGTAATTACCCCATTACCGCCATCATTTTGTGCATCAATGGTAGATACCGGCGTAGCAAAATCATTGACGTTTAAACGGCGTGCCAGATGTGCAGGAATTTTATTACCCAAGGTACGGACAATAATTTTACTGCCTTGCTGTTGTACATCGACCGGGGTATTGCTGCCTGCCAGGTCAATTACCACCTGACCTTCCCCTTCTGCACCACGCTGAAAGCCAATATTTGATACGCCTTGAGCCGTCTGCTGTACAGCTACTGGTGTTGCGGCTGCCTGAGTGCTGTTAATTTTAAGAATAAAAGTATTGCCTTCGACACGGGTAGTAAAAGCACCCGCTTCAGCCAGATTAACCGTTAAACGTGCACGCTGGGCATCGGAACTGACATCAACCGAGCTGGCTTCCCGGGTCGCAACCGGAATGCTGGCCTGTTTTAAGCTCTGCTGGGCTTTATCAAAATCCAGCACCAAACGTGATGGCTGCTCAAGCTGATAGGCTGCAGGCTGAGGTGGCAAGCCATTGAACATGACACGAATTTCAGTACCTTGTCCTGGAATTTGCATTGGTACAATATTGGTAATGCTGACCTGCGCATTGGCCACTTGCATGACGGCCATCGCAACAGCGCCTATTGAAAACTGACGGAACAAATTGTTCATTGTAATGCCATCCCCAAAAATAAAATCTTTCACAGTATTATTCATTTTTATTCCTTTAATTTATGGCGCCGGCCCAATCAGTACTAGACTTCTTGGACGTTCAACATACCCTTCGCGACCATCTGGAATAATCTCAATTAAGTCAATTTGTGTCGGCGTAATATTGATGACCCGACCATGATTCAAGCCCATATAGCTGCCGCGCTGAATCCGTTCAATTTCACCATCTGGAGTTTGAATCAGGGCCAGAATCTCGCCGCGTTGCCCGCGCATACTGCCTTTCATACTTAAGGTTTCCAGTGCATAGCTTTCTAAAGGCTGCAACTGGCGCGACAGGTTTGGATAAACCCGTTTACCCGCCATAATTTTCAGCTCGGCCGCCAGAGAACTTGGCATAAACGGGCTTTTCAGCTGATGTGCTGCATAGTTAAATACAGGTGCCGGCTCAAAAGTCGGTGCCGGTTCAATCGGTAACGGCGGCTGATTACGGATTTCTGCCATTTGTGCATTCACGGCATCAATACGTGAATCACAGCCTGCAGCCAGTAGGCCCAACACCAGAACCAACGAAAGTTTTTCAAATTTCATCATTGTGCTGCTCCTGTGGCTGGAGTCGTGCTATTCCCTGCCTGTGCATCGGTATTCCCGACATAGCGATAGGTCTTGGCTTTCGCGACATAGGTAATTTGTGGAATATCGGTTTTCTTTTCCTTGTTTTCACCGGCAGTAATAGTGAAATCATGCATGGTCACAATTCGCGGTAAAGCGGCTGTACCGCTCACAAAAGAACCAAAAGCATGATAATCACCGGTGGCTTCAATCGAAATTGGCTGCTCGATAAAGAACTCTTGCTTGATTTCATTTTCCAGACGGATATTTTTAAATCTTAAGCCTGAATTCACACCCGTAACGTTGACATCTTCAACCAGACCTGGAATTTCGGTTTCTTTTGGCAACTGTTGTAGCTGCTGGTTAAAGTTGGCTTCCATTTCCTGTAACTGCGCCTGATATTGCTGCAAGTTACGCAGTTTGGAATCTTTTTCACGAAACTCATTCAGCAGGTTCTGCTCTTGTGCACGCGCATTGGAAATTGCATCCAGCTTCGGCTTGATGGCCAGGAAATAGCCCAGGAAGGCAATTAAAATAATGATAAAGATCCAGATGGTCAGCTTGACGGAAAACGGCCAGCTGCCATAGTTATTCGGATCTAAGGTATTCCATTGCTGCAGGAATTTATCCAGCGTCATTTTTTTCTTTGGCGCAGCAACAGGATCCTGATTCATTTCTTCATATTGATCGAGACTCATTGTACTGCCCCCGCTGTTGCTTGAGTACCAGACGCAGGTGCTGTGCCTGGAAGTGCAATTTCATCCAAATCTGCCGTTACCACGAAGCTGCCATAGCTTTCTTCTACCCGTGGAACAACCGAACTTGGTGCCTTGTTTTTATTTTCTTCAACGGCCAAGAAAGAATTCATGAAGGCGTTACGATACCATGGCGATGCTTCCAGATTACGCAGGAACTCTGCTACCGTGTTTGGACTTTCGGCCTTGCCTTCAAAGGTAAATTTATTGCCAATACGGGCCACTTTGGTCAAATACATGCTACTTGGGGTAACGCGGACCAGCTCATCGACCAAACGTACCGCGACCGGACGCTGACTTTGCAGCCCCTGAATCAGCTTCATGCGCTCGACAATGGCATTACGCTGCTCTTGCAGACCTTCCAGCGACTTTAACTGTACATCCAGATTTTGGTTGGTACTGATCACCAGCTGATTGGCCTGTTCCTGATCCTGCAGTTTATGATTGTAATAGAACCATGCCAGCGTCACGGCCAGCACCCCAATTAATGCAGCCCCAATACAAACCGCAATAAATTCTTTTTTTCGTTTTTCTCTTAGCTCATCACGCCAAGGGAGTAAGTTAATTTTTGCCATTAATCAAAACTCCTCAATGCCAAGCCACATGCCACCATCAATGAAGAGGCATCGCTTTCAATTCTTTTAATATCAATTTTGGAGGAGAAACCCATCTGTAAAAACGGATTGGCAATGGTGACGCGGTAACCCAGTTTTTGCTGTAGTAGCTTGGCCAGGCCTGGAATATTGGCATTCCCACCGGCCAGCAGAATATGGTCAATTTCATTAAACTGCGATGAGGAGAAGAAGAACTGCAGCGAACGTGCCGCCTGCTGCACCACCGCCTCAAGGAATGGCTCCAACACTTCAACATCATAATCATCTGGCAAGGTACGGCTTTTCTTGGCGCGGCCGGCTTCTTCAAAGGACAGACCATAACGGTTCTGGATTTCCTGGGTCAGCTGCTTGCCACCAAAGACCTGCTCGCGGGTATAGATAATTTTATTGTCTTTGAGTACCGACAGCGTGGTCATAGTATGACCAATGTCTAACACACCAATGGTATTTACCCCCATCGGCAAGGTATCGGCGAAGACTTTAAAGGCATTTTCAATGGCAAAGCTTTCGACATCTGCCACTTTTGGGGTTAAACCGGCCAGTTCAATCGCTTCACAGCGACTCTCGATATTTTCCAGTCGTGTCGCCACCAGCAAAACATTGACCCGGTTTGGATTGGCCAGACGATCAGGCAGCACCTCAAAGTCCAGGCTGACTTCATCTAATGGGAAAGGAATATATTGCTCTGCATCCATCCGGATTTGAACTTCACGTTCGTCATCCGTCATATCGGCATCCATCTCAATGGTCTTGCTAATTACCATTGAGGTTGGAATCGCTAAAGCGGCAGCTGTTGTCGGTGTATTGGCCAAATTAAAGGCACGCTCGAGCGCATCCCCTACAGCTTCAGGATTCAGAATATTTTTCTCAACCACACTGCCCTCTGGGAGCGGTACCAAGGCGTAACTTTCCACCCAGTAACGATCATTCTTTACAGAGAGCTCCAATAACTTAACAGAAGTAGAACTAATATCTACACCTATTAACCCCTTACTCGGTTTACGATATAACCTGCGCACAATAAGTTTTTCCTATTATTTTTTTATCCCCAAAAAAAATGCCATTCACTAAGTTGCTTTGTGGTCTATATTTTTGTACGGATACAATAACTCATCTAACAATCCGTATGGGTAAAGGCTATACTGACCAGCAATTAGTTTGCCATTAGCTCTTATTAAAACTTACTTGTTATGAAAAAGCTATCTTGTTCGGGCCGTGTTCATCCATTTTTTTTGCTCATAATTATTGTGTTAGTTTCCATTCCGATGGGTTTTTATGGCATGTATCTCTATATTGCCCCATCTTTGCCGGAAATGACCACTCTAAAAAAAGCGCCTCTTTTGAAGCCTTTACAAGTTTATAGCACGGATAATCAGTTAATTGCAGAGTATGGTGGCAAACTTTCTGTACCTGTCGAGTACAACCAGATTCCCGAAAAGTTTATTTATGCCTTTTTAGCGGCTGAAGATTCGGCCTTTTTCGAACATAGCGGCATCAGCTTTAAAGGCCTAGGCCGTGCGGTGAGTGAAGCGGTGACCGGTTCTAATGTGCAAACCGGTGGCTCGACCATTACCATGCAGGTGGCCAAGAACTATTATTTAAGCCCGGAACGCACTTTAAGACGCAAACTGACTGAAATTTTTCTAGCCCGAAAAATTGAACAGAACCTGTCCAAAGAAGAAATTCTGACCCTGTATGTCAATAAAATCTTTCTCGGTAAAAATGCTTACGGGATCGCGGCAGCAGCCAAAATTTACTATAACAAAAGCTTGGAAGAACTGAGTATTGCGCAAATGGCGATGATTGCTGGTCTGCCAAAAGCGCCATCACGTTACAATCCAGTGGTCAATCCGGAACGTGCCTTAGAACGTCGCAACTGGATTCTGGGCCGGATGCTGCAACTCGGTTATATCAACCAGAATGAATATCAGGGTGGGATTGCCGAGCCAATTAACCTGGATATGCCGGATCGCAGTATCAGTAATATTCACCCCTATGTTGGGGAAATGGTCCGAGCTGAACTGGTCAAAAAATTCGGCAAGCAGGCGGTTGATTCTGGTTATAAGGTTTACACCACCATTGACAGTAAACGTCAGGCTTATGCCGAGCAGGCGGTGCAAAATGGTCTAGAAGCATATGACCGCCGTCATGGCTGGCGCGGTGCCGAAGCGCATGACCAGCCACTGAGTGACTTTCGTGCCTTTGCCAACACCTATCCCGCACAAGTCACCAAAGTCCTGAACAATTCTTTTGAAGCCCTGATGCAGGATGGTTCTACCGTCACTGTCCCGTGGTCTGGCATGTCCTGGGCGCGTCCCTATCGCAATGCCAATAGTGTTGGCGCAGCACCAAACCGGGCAGCTCAAATTGTCAAAGTTAACGATATTGTCCGTTTACGCCCCAACCAGAACAAAAGTTCCTGGTCACTGGTGCAAGTTCCCAAAGTTCAGGGGCAGCTGATTGCAATTAACCCAAACAATGGCGCGATTGAAGCCATTGTCGGCGGTTATAACTTTTATCAATCGACCTTTAACCGTGCCTTGCAAGGCTGGCGTCAACCGGGTTCAACCATTAAACCCTTTGTCTATGCGCTGGCACTGGAACGCGGCATGACTCCGCATACCATGCTCAATGACAGCCCAATTACCATTGGCAAATGGTCGCCGCGTAACTCGGATGGCCGCTATCTGGGCATGATTCCTTTACGCCGTGCGCTGTATTTATCTCGAAATACCGTTTCAGTCCGCTTACTTCAAACCGTCGGTCTGGACCGTACCCGCCAACTATTTATGGATTTTGGCTTGCAGGAAGACCAGATTCCGCGTAACTACACCATCGCCTTAGGTACGCCACAGGTGCTGCCGGTGCAAATGGCCACCGGCTATGCCACCTTTGCCAATGGCGGTTATCGGGTACAACCGCATTTTATTCAGCGTATTGAAGATGCGTATGGCAAAACCATCTATCAGGCCAATCCTGAATATGCCTGCATTGCCTGTATCAGTGAAGATGAAAAAAATCCTGAAACAGCTGAAGTAAAAACGCCAGATGATGAAGTGATTAAAGTCACCAATCAGTCGATTCAGACCGCAGATGCAGCGCCAGCCAACAAGATTGAACGCAGCCAGTATCGTCAGGCACAGCGTATTTTAAAATCCAGCTCGGCCTATGATATGGCCAATATTCTACGTGATGTGATTCAGTATGGTACCGGACGCGCTGCCCTGCGTATTGGCCGTAATGATATTGGTGGAAAAACCGGAACCACCAACGATGCCAAAGATGCCTGGTTCGCTGGCTTTAATGGTAAACTGGTGACCATTTCCTGGGTCGGTTTTGACCAGCCAACGACTTTGGGTCGTCGTGAATATGGCGGTGTCGCAGCCCTGCCGATCTGGACCGAGTTTATGGGTAAAGCCCTGCAAGGTACACCGGAAGCCTGGGTCAGTCTGGACCGTAAAGGCAACCAGCTAAGCCGCGATAGTGCCAGCAATGACAGCATGGACCAGGAGTTGCAGCAGCGCTATCGTTCATCACCGCCATTGGCCCGTCCGCTGTATCGTCCTGCGCCGGCACCGGTCGTGCCTGCACCGCAGCATGATTTTGATGATTTGCCGGGTGAGGAAATCCTGATTCCGGATGAGGCGACTCCACCACCAATGCAGCCTCAGCCACAGCAACCGGCACAGCCGCAACAACCAGCGCAAAATCAGCAGCAGAATTCTCGCCCTGATGCGATTGAAAACCTGATTGATGAAGTCTTATAAACGCACAACAAAAAGCCCTCAGTTGAGTAATGCCAGTCAGTTAAGCAAATATTAGAAAAATGTAGTAAAAATGAGTGTATGTAAATACGCTCATTTTTTTATGTCTTTATCTGAACATTTAGAATCCACTCTTGAACATGCTCTCCCATCACTT
>NZ_VPBF01000025.1:0-49463 GCF_013418865.1 Acinetobacter sp. YH12117 | reverse complement strand
CACCGAATTTCTTCGCACATACAGTTGCAATTGCAGCTGTTAAAGTTGTTTTACCATGGTCAACGTGACCGATTGTGCCCACGTTAACGTGTGGCTTATTACGTTCAAACTTAGCCTTAGCCATGTTCATCTTCCTTTGTAGATTACTCATGCAGGATCACTGCATGAGCATTAGATTTTAACTATAAAATTAGTTAGGCAATATAGTAATCGAAAGATTACTCGTCGTCACCTTTTTTACCGCCAGACTGGAATTTAGCGATGATGCCTTCCGCCACGTTACGTGGAGTTTCAGCGTATTTAGCAAATTCCATAGAGTAAGTCGCACGACCTTGAGACATAGAACGCATTTGAGTCGCGTAACCGAACATCTCAGCCAGTGGAACTTCAGCACGGATTGCTTTAGTACCGCCAGGTAAATCGTCCATACCTTGAACCATACCACGACGACGGTTTAAGTCACCCATGATATCGCCCATGTAGTCTTCTGGAGTTTCTACTTCAACTTTCATGATTGGTTCAAGAAGAACAGGATCTGCTTTCATGAAACCGTCACGGAATGCGTAAGAACCCGCCATTTTGAACGATAATTCGTCAGAGTCGACATCGTGGTAAGAACCGTCGAACAATGTCGCTTTGATGCCAACGACTGGATAACCAGCAAGGACACCATTCTTCATACGTTCTTGGATACCTTTGTCAACCGCACCGAAGAATTCTTTAGGTACTACACCACCAACAACTTCTTCAGCGAACTCGTAGTCTTTACCAGTTTCAGGATCAAGCGGTTCTAAACGTACGTATACGTGACCGAATTTACCTTTACCACCAGTTTGACGAACGAATTTACCTTCTTGTTCGATTGATTTCTTGATCGTTTCACGGTAAGCAACCATTGGTTTACCAATGTTCGCTTCAACGTTGAATTCACGCTTCATACGGTCAACGATGATGTCAAGGTGAAGCTCACCCATACCAGCGATGATAGTCTGACCAGATTCTTCGTCTGTGAATACGCGGAACGATGGATCTTCTTTCGCTAAACGGCCAAGCGCAACTGACATTTTTTCTTGGTCAGCTTTGGTCTTAGGTTCAACAGCCAATTGAATTACTGGCTCTGGGAATTCCATACGCTCAAGTGTGATTACGTTGTTTTCGTCACACAGTGTATCACCCGTAGTCGTGTCTTTAAGACCTACACACGCCGCGATGTCACCCGCACGAATTTCTTCGATGTCGTGACGGTCGTTTGCGTGCATCTGTACGATACGGCCAATACGTTCACGTTTCATTTTCACTGGGTTGTAAACAGGGCTACCTGCTTTCAGAACACCTGAGTAAACACGTACGAACGTTAAGTTACCTACGAATTTGTCGTTCATGATTTTGAACGCAAGCGCAGAGAACGGAGCATCGTCAGACGCTTCACGAGAACCTTCGGTTTCGTCTTTGTCGTCTAGGATACCTTTGATCGCTTCTACGTCTGTAGGCGCTGGAAGGAATTCAATCACTGCGTCCAACATACGTTGAACACCTTTGTTTTTGAATGCAGAACCACACATTGCAGGTTGAATTTCACCCGCTAATGTACGTTGACGTAAACCAGCTACGATTTCTTCTTTAGAAAGGTCGCCTTCTTCCAGGTATTTGTCCATGAGTTCTTCTGATGCTTCAGCAGCAGCTTCAACCATGTTTGTACGCCATTCTTCAGCTGTATCTTGCAGATCAGCAGGAATGTCGCCGTATTCAAACTTCATACCTTGAGACGCTTCGTCCCAGATGATTGACTTCATTTCGATTAAGTCAACAACACCTGTGAATGTGTCTTCTGCGCCCACTGGAACAACGATAGGCACTGGGTTAGCACCCAAACGTGTCTTCATTTGTTCAACTACGCGGAAGAAGTTTGCACCAGTACGGTCCATTTTGTTAACGAACGCTAAACGAGGTACTTTATATTTGTTTGCTTGACGCCATACAGTTTCAGACTGAGGTTGTACACCACCTACAGCACAGTAAACCATACATGCACCGTCAAGAACACGCATAGAACGCTCAACTTCAATTGTGAAGTCAACGTGTCCTGGGGTGTCAATTACGTTAATACGGTGTTGGTCGAACTGGTTAGCCATACCTTTCCAGAAGCATGTTACAGCTGCTGAAGTAATGGTAATACCACGTTCCTGCTCTTGTTCCATCCAGTCAGTTGTTGCTGAACCTTCGTGAGTTTCACCTAGTTTGTGGCTCTCACCTGTGTAGAACAAAATACGTTCAGAAGTGGTTGTTTTACCTGCGTCAATGTGCGCAGAGATACCAATGTTACGGTAACGAGAAATTGGGGTTTGACGTGCCATGATTTCTAGCATTCCTAAATTTTGTTGTTTAAAACAGGACGCTTTAAGCTGCATAGCAACTTAAAGCGCTTTGATGACAAACTAGTGACAACTAAATTCATCACCCTCCTGATTAGGTCCTGTTTTATCCGCTTAGAAACGGTAGTGAGAGAAGGCTTTGTTGGCTTCAGCCATACGGTGCACATCTTCACGTTTTTTAACCGCTGCGCCTTTACCTTCAGCTGCATCAAGCAACTCACCAGCAAGACGTAAAGCCATAGTTTTTTCAGAACGCTTAGCAGCAGCATCTAC
The DNA here is from genome assembly GCF_013418865.1 of Acinetobacter sp. YH12117. Taxonomy (NCBI): domain Bacteria; kingdom Pseudomonadati; phylum Pseudomonadota; class Gammaproteobacteria; order Moraxellales; family Moraxellaceae; genus Acinetobacter; species Acinetobacter sp. YH12117. The sequence continues at coordinate 46,818 of NZ_VPBF01000025.1, read as the reverse complement.
TAACCAACGCATCGCTAGAGCAGTACGACGGGATGGGCGCACTTCCATAGGAACTTGATAAGTAGCACCACCAACACGGCGTGCTTTTACTTCAACCATAGGACGAACTTTTTCAAGCGTAGCTTCAAAAAATTCAACTGGGTCTACTTTGTTTTTTTCTTGAACGCGGTCTAAAGCACCGTAAACGATACTTTCAGCAATAGATTTTTTACCATCTTGCATTACGTGGTTCATGAATTTAGCGATTGTTTGGCTGCTGAACTTAGGATCCGGAAGGATTTCACGAGCAGCGACTACGCGACGTCTTGGCATTTTAAAACTACCTATAAATATGACACTTCAGGTTAATCCAGCAGTAGCATAAAGTGTCGTATGCATTCGCTGGCCTTACTATACGTCGCTTGAATATTCACAAAATAAATGCAGAAATCAGACAAGCGAGACGATAAAGGATTGCAGTTCTAACGAACTAAGAGCTTAATCTCGAAAGATTATTTCTTAGGACGTTTAGTACCGTATTTAGAACGTGACTGGTTACGATCTTTCACGCCAGCACAGTCTAAAGAACCACGAACGGTATGGTAACGTACACCTGGTAAGTCTTTAACACGACCACCACGGATCAGAACAACACTGTGCTCTTGCAGGTTATGGCCTTCACCACCGATATAGCTAGAAACTTCGAAACCTGAAGTTAAGCGAACACGGCAAACTTTACGCATTGCTGAGTTAGGTTTTTTAGGTGTAGTTGTGTAAACACGTGTACAAACACCACGACGTTGTGGACAAGCCTTCAACGCAGGAACTTTAGATTTTTCAACTAAAGTCGTACGACCCTTACGGATCAACTGATTTGTTGTTGCCATGTGGCAATTCTCCCGTTAATAAAAAGCCCCAAAAACATACTACTTTTTGAGGGCATGCAATTGTAAGTCAAGATACTAAAATGGTCAATATTCGACAGACCGGCAAATATTGACCATTCCCGCATTAAAGGCTAATTTTACTGCTTTTTAAGGTATTAGGACCTTATTGCGCTTTTTGCTTTTTTGTAACCTTCTTCACTACCGGCTTCTCAGCGTCTGCTTTTTGCGGTTCTGCATCTGTTTCTGGCGGCTCTTCCACTACCGGTGGTGTGTCGTCAAAGTCTTCATTCTCTTCAGGTTCCGGCTCAATCGATTCCGGTGGAATTGCCGGTTTTTGCGGCTCTACCGCAGCATTCGGCTCAACCATTTTATCGGCCAGCTGCTCTAGGCCCTGCTGGATATCCTGATCGATCTGTTCCGGCTCCGGCTTTTCCTCTGCCGATTTTTTCTGGATTTTCACCTTGGAGATGGTGCTGTTTTGCTGCAGCTCAATATCCTGATCCAGCTTCAGCTCATCGACGGCCGGTGTAGCCGCAGCTGGCTGTTCCAGTAATTTTGGTGCGGCCTGTGCCAGTAAGGCTGCGGCTTTTTCATAGGCATCGACCGGGGACAGCTGACTGCCCTTATGCTGGATGAGATATTCACGGGCATGCGAGAACACTTCCTGCGCTTTCTGGTGCACATGCTCGACCAGCTTCCAGCTGTAGGCGGCACTGACCGAGGCTGTCGCTACCGGGGTTAATTTGCTTAACAGCGAGAACTTCGGCATTGAGTTCATCCATTGCCACTTCATTTCGCCCTGCTCATTGACCAGATATTTGCGTAGCGCTTCCATGTCATTGCTGGAACCAACCAGCTGCTGCAGCTGATGCACATCATGGGTTTGCAGCATGTTCAGCACGCTTTTAATGCCCAGCAAGACCGCCTGCTTTTCGGCAATCAGGCCCAGATCGACCTGTTTGAAAATATATTGCACAATGGCCTGGCCTTCTTCTTTATTCAGCTCAAAGCCATACGAACGCCCAACCTGATAGATGGTACGTAACGACATGATCATCGAAACCGGCACATCTACCGCGGTTCCAATCACGCCGGTAGCCCCGGTGATCGCGCCCTGAATCGAGGCCAGCCATTTATTCTGCTCTGCCAGCGCCTGGCTGATGCGTTTGGAACGGTTCACATCCTGGGTCAGTTCCTCTAAGTCACGTACTCCGGCTTCATCTAAAACTGCATCGACCGAACTGATATTGGAGGTGAAGGTATTTAGCTGGTGAAAGAAGTAATCCGACACCTTGTCAGAAAACTGAGGCGCCACAAAATGGGCAAGATTATTGACCTTATTATAATGACGACCTAGCAATTGACGTGAGACCTGCGGCAAATGTGCCTTCAGTACCTGCTGCGGATTGTCATAACGCGATGAATGGCGGCCGAATACCGGGCTGGCACTGCCTTCCACCACCCGCCCCTGACTGCTACCCGCCTCTTCTTTACTGGTCGAACCGGGCGCCACATGCTGAACCAGGTCAATGCCGGTATGACTGAGCTTTTTAGCCACTCCAAACGCACTCGAGAGGAATCCGCCTGATTGCTTATTATTAGAATCTGTCATTCTTGCTCCTCATTTTCTTTCTTAAGATTTATTGCTAAATACTAGGTATAGTCTGCGTTTATCTCAACCTTATTGTGTTTCTTTTGGTTATGTTCACGTAGTCTGCTCCCCAAATCTGGTCATTCCCAAAGAGGCATAGGATTTGCCATAAGAATTCAAAATTCTTTCTGTTATTATGAATCCAATTGAAAAACTTGGGAAATGCACTGGACACCGGCATTTGCGCCGACAGTCTCCAGGGTTGGACCCGATAATATCACCATAAGGGAACTGTAGATGAAACGTGTTGTAATCACTGGCATGGGCATTAATTCGTGCATTGGTAATACATTAGAAGATGTAACCCACTCTTTGCAAAATGGTATTTCAGGCACACGTTTTAACCAGACTTATGCTGAACTGAATTTTAAGAGCCATGTCAGTGCAGCTGCAGAACAGAATTTTGACAATATCGACCGTCGTTTAAAACGCTTCATGGGCGTGTGTGCAATGTATGCCTATAACGCAGCGGCAGCAGCCATTGAACATGCCGGCCTGAAAGTTGAAGATTTAGCTGGTAACCCGCGTTACGGTATTGCCGGTGGTTCAGGCGGCAACTCGACTGCATCTGTGGTTGAAATGGTGGAATTACTGGAAGAAAAAGGCGCGCGTAAAATTGGCCCATTCTTTGTACCACGTAACATGTCAAACACCATTACGGCCAACCTGGGCGTTGCCTTTAAACTGCAAGGCGTTGCGCACTCGATTACCAGCGCATGTGCAACTTCTGCCGATGCGATTGGTTATGCCTACAACCTGATTCAACTGGGTAAACAGGATCTTATGCTGGCTGGCGGTGGTGAAGAAGATCACTGGTCACAAAGCCTGCTGTTTGATGCGATGGGTGCGCTGTGTGCCAAATACAATGACACCCCAGAAACTGCTTCTCGTCCATATTCAGCAGACCGTGATGGTTTCGTGATTGCCGGCGGCGGTGGCTTCCTGGTACTGGAATCGCTGGAACATGCACAAGCACGTGGTGCCAACATTCTGGCAGAAGTGGTCGCGTATGCAGCCAACTCGGATGGTGCTGACATGGTTGCGCCAAGCGGTGAAGGTGCAACACGCTGTATCCTGATGGCGCTGGATGAAGCCAAACAGCATGGTGTTGAATCGATTGACTATGTGAACACACACGGTACATCTACCCCTGCAGGTGACGTGACTGAACTGAAAGCCATGGAACGTGCCTTTGGTGAAGGCCAGGTACCAGCCCTGAGCTCGACCAAATCTATGACCGGTCACAGCCTGGGTGCTGCCGGTGTACAGGAAGCGATCTACTCTGTCCTGATGATGCAAAACGACTTTATTGCGCCAAACATCAACGTGACCGAGCTGGATGAAGGCGCGAAAGGCTTTGATATCGTACTTGAAAAACGTGACGCAAAATTGAATACTGTGATGAGTAACAGTTTTGGTTTTGGCGGCGTAAACGCTTGTCTGATTTTCAAGAAATGGGATGCATAATCCCTAAATAGGATTTTCGATGGATGCACCTTCTGATGCTTTTTTATGGGTAAAAGCATTACATATTATTGCCGTGGTGTGCTGGTTCGCTGCACTGTTCTATCTGCCACGGTTATATGTTTACCATGCCATGAGTGAAGATGCGGTCAGTCATCAGCGTTTTGAAGTCATGGAACGCAAGTTGTACCGTGGAATTATGTGGCCTTCCATGATTGCCACCCTAATTACCGCCCACTTTCTGGTAGATTGGGGTGATGCCACCCGGAACTACCACGATGCCTTGTGGTTTTACCTGAAAGTGGCACTGGTCGGATTATTGGTGATTTACCATCTGGTTTGCGGTTATTACCGTCTGAAACTGATTGGCAATGCCCATTACAAGTCACACAAGTTCTGGCGCTTTTTCAATGAAATGCCGACAGTGCTGTTATTTGCAATTGTGATTCTGGTGGTGGTGAAACCTGTGTTCTAGCTCCATCGAAGAACAGATAAAAAAAGCCTCGTTTGATACGAGGCTTTTTTGTGGGCTAGCGAAGGGTTTCTGACTTGGCATATTGCTCGGTCTGGGCATATTGCTGGTATTTACGCAGCCGCGGTTTATATAGACCATAGTAAGTCACGGTTAAAATCACCAGCCACAACGGACTGACCAGCAGTGCTTTCAGCGTATCCGGCTCCAGACTGAGAATCACCAGTGCAAACAGCAGGAAGGCCAACACCACATAGCTCATCAGCACCCCGCCCGGCATTTTAAAGCGTGAAGCAGCGTGTAACTGCGGCTGCAGTTTACGATAGCGCAGGTAACACACCATAATAATGCCCCAGATGCTAATAAACAGAATCACGCACAGCGAGCTGGCCAAGGTAAAGGCTTCAACGGTATTCGGCACAAAATACTGCAAGGCTGCACCGGCCATAATAAACAGACAGGAGAACAGCAGACCTTTGGCCGGTACTGCCCGTTTTGACAAGGTCGCCAACGCCTGTGGCGCCTGCCGGCCACGCGCCAGGCCAAACAGCATGCGGCTGGTCGAAAACACACCGCTGTTCATGGAAGACATCACCGAAGATAACACCACCAGATTCATAATAATCGCAGAGGTGGGAATACCGGCATGTAAAAACAACGACACAAACGGACTACGGTCTGCCGGAATCTGGTTCCACGGCGTCACCGACATCACCACAAATAAAGACAGCACATAAAACAGGATAATCCGGGTCGGAATTGCATTGACTGCTTTGGGTAAATTCTTTTCCGGATCTTTGGTTTCAGCCGCCATGGTGCCCAGCAGCTCCACCCCGACAAAGGCAAACAGCGCAATCTGGAAACCGGCCAGAAAACCGTTACCGCCTTGTGGAAACATACCACCATGTGACCAGACATGCTGAAAACTGGCAGTGGTGCCATCTGGCGCGGCAAACTGGTTAAAGACCATATAGCCACCAATACCAATCAGGCCTAAGATGGCCAGAATCTTGATCAGGGCAAACCAGAACTCGATTTCACCAAACAGCTTGACCGTCAGTAAATTCAGTCCCAGTACAAACAGCACACAACCAACACTGATCAGCGCCTGCCCCATGGGAGTAAACGTGGTATCTGGTGGCAGCCAGAAACCGAGATAATTGATGATGGCTGCCAGATCGGCAATTCCAACCAGAATCCAGCCCAGCCAGTAGGACCAGCCAATATAGTAGCCCGCACCCGGCCCGATCAGGTCATGCGCCATATCAATAAAGGATTTATAGTGCAGATTGGACAGCAGGATTTCCCCCAATGCACGCATCAGGAAGAAAAACATCAGGCCAATAATCATATAAATAAACAGGATGGACGGGCCGGCCAAGGCAATGGTTTTGCCGGAGCCCATAAACAGTCCGGTGCCGATGGCGCCACCAATGGCAATTAACTGCAGATGCCGGTTGGAGAGTTTGCGTTGTAATTCATGTGGCGACGAATGAACGTCATCGTGACGAGAGGAAGTCATGTTCAATATCCTTATTGTGCCCTGACCCTGCCATCAGCGCAGGCTGTGCATACGTCATCCTGCAATGATGGTCCTGTACATCCCAACAAATCCTATCTTGGGCTGTACGCAGCGTCAGTGGCTGGGAGAGAAAACCAAACCAGATGGCTTATTTCTGTGCAGCGGTCACTGCAATTTCAATCAGCCAGTCCGGGTTGACCAGTTCCGCCTGAATGGTGGCGCGTGCCGGTGTGGCATGGCCCTGCAACCATTCAATCCAGAGCGCATTCACGGTCTGGAAATCGGACAGATTCTTTAAAAAGAGTTGCGCAGATAAAATCCGGCTTTTATCGCTATTGGTTTCGGCCAGCAGCGTATCAATGGTCTGCAGCACTTCTTGCGTTTGCGCAGTGATGTCCTGCCCGGCAGTGGTTTTCGGAATCTGACCCGACAGATAGACCACCTGATTAAATACCGTTGCCGCACTCATCACTTCAGTGCTGTGAATACGTTGAATATCTTGAGAACTCATGTTGTGATCCTGTTGAATAAAATTTTATGCCTGCACCACAAACGGCACCCGGGCGGTGATGGCGCACATCAGCTCATAGCCGACGGTACCGGCTACCTGACTGACCTCATCGACTGGCAAAATGGCGCCACTGCTGGAATAGCCCCATAGCACCACTTCAGCGCCAATATCGGCGTCAGGAAGATGACTGAGATCGACCGCCAGCATATCCATACTGACCCGGCCCAGCGTCTGGCTGCACTGCGAATTGACCAGCACTGGCGTACCGCTTGGAGAAATTCGCTGATAGCCATCGGCATAGCCACAAGCCACTACGCCAATCCGCATGGCTTGTTCGGCAACAAAGCTGGAGCCATAGCCAATACTTTCTCCAGCCTTCAGCTGCTGGACAGCAATAATTTCACTGCGCAGGCTCATGCTCGGTTTCAGGTTCCAGTCCTGAATCGTATGCTGTGGAAAATCGGGCGAACTGCCATACAACATGATGCCGCTACGCATCACATCACTATGCAGGGCCGGCGCATGACGCAGCAGCGCCGCGCTATTACAGAGCGAACGCTTGCCAGGCAGGCCGGCAATGGTCTGTTCAAAACACTGCTGCTGATAGTCAATGCCCGGCGCGCCAAAACGTTCGCCGTCGGCATCGGAGAAATGCATCATGTGGGTAATAGAGGCGACAATTTCCAATGCCTGTAACTGGGCAAAGGCGTCCCGGTAAGCGGCGGGGGCAAAACCCAGACGGTTCATGCCACTGTTCATTTTCAGATAGACATGAAAACGAGCCTCTGGCTGCTGACGCTGGAACTGCTGTAACCAGTCAATTTGATGGGCACTGTGAATGCTAAAGCTTAAGTGATGTTGCTGACAGACTGATAAATCTTCCAGACAAAAAATGCCTTCTAGCAACAGAATATCACCCTGCCAGCCCAGCTGGCGTAATCTCAGTGCCTCGGCCAGATCCAGCAAGGCAAAGCCATCGGCGGACTGAAAAGCCGGATAGACCCGCTCGATGCCATGACCATAGGCATTAGCCTTGACCACGGCATAAACTTGACTATCCCCAGCATACTGCCGGGCAATCTGCAGGTTATGGCGCAGTGCATCGAGATGCACCACCGCCTGAATTGGTCTGGACATCGTTCTCCCTTGAATCAATACCTTAAGCAGCGTAACGTTGTAACGACAAGCCTTCAGTGCTAATTTCCGGTTGCTGCTGCATCACCAGATCACTGATTAACTTGCCCGAACCACAGGCCATGGTCCAGCCTAAAGTCCCGTGACCGGTATTCAGGAACAGGTTTTTATAGCGGGTGCCACCAATAATCGGGGTGCTGTCTGGCGTCATTGGACGTAAACCGGTCCAGAAGCTGGCCTGCGGTAAATCACCACCCGGGAATAAATCTTTGGTGACCATTTCCAGCGTGGCACGACGATCCTGATTCAGACCGAGGTTAAAGCCGCTTAATTCAGCCATACCACCGACACGAATCCGCTGGTCAAAACGGGTAATCGCAATCTTGTAAGTTTCATCCAGAACTGTTGATTGTGGCGCCATGGCTGGATCGACAATTGGCACAGTCAGCGAGTAACCTTTCACCGGATAGACCGGCAGGTCCAGATGCAGCGGTTTCAGGAATTCACGTGAATAACTGCCAAAGGCTAATACATAACGGTCTGCGGTCAGCACTTTGCCATTGACCAGCACGCCTTTAATCTCGTCGCCTTCAACCAGCAGTTTTTCTACATTCTGGTTAAACTGGAAATCGACACCCATCTCCTGTGCCAGTTTGGCCAGCGCATTGGTAAACAGATAGCAATCACCGGTTTCATCATTAGGCAAGTGCAAGCCACCAACCAGTTTATCTTTGGCCGCAGCCAAAGCCGGTTCAACCCGGGCCAGACCATCACGGTCTAACAGCTCATATTCCACACCGCTTTCTTTTAATACTTCAATGTCACGCTGTACGGCATCGAGCTGGGCATCTTTACGGAACAGCTGCAGCGTGCCTTTAGAGCGGTTTTCATAGCTGATTCCGGTGTCTTGGCGTAACTCTCTCAGGCAATCGCGGCTATATTCGGCTACCCGCACCATCCGCTCTTTATTAATAGCATAGTGCTGCGCATTACAGTTTTTCAGCATTTGCGCCATCCACTGTAACTGCCACATACTGCCATCCAAATTCACGGCCAAAGGTGCATGATGCTGGAACATCCACTTCACGGCTTTAAATGGAATCCCCGGCGCTGCCCACGGCGTTGAATAGCCCGGTGAAACCTGTCCGGCATTCCCGAAGCTGGTTTCTTCCGCCGGCCCGGTTTGACGATCAAGCACCGTCACACTTGCACCCTGCTGCGCCAGATAATATGCGCTGGTCACCCCAATGACACCGCTTCCCAACACAATTACACGCATAGACTTGACCTCAAATACATTCCAGTTTATTTAACTAGTATATTTTCGAATCAATAGTGAATTTTGCTATTTTTAGTGGGTATTTTCAGATAATCCGCCCATTTTTTCAGGATATTTTTTGGAATAAAGGAATTTTTAGATGCGTAAATTAGACCGGATTGATCGCATGATTTTGGACATCCTGCAAAACAATGGCCGGATTGCGATTAGTGAGCTGGCGGCCAAGGTCAATTTATCCACCACGCCCTGCTCGGAACGGGTTAAACGGCTGGAACGCGATGGCATTATTATGGGCTATTATGCCCGCCTGAATCCTGAACTGGTGGACAAGAAACTGCTGGTATTTCTGGAGATTAAACTGTCGGCCAAATCGGGCGATGTGTTTGATCAGGTGGCGCGAGATCTGGTGGATATTCCGGAAGTGCTCGAGTGTCATCTGATTTCCGGCGAGTTTGATTATCTGGTTAAAGCACGGCTCAAAGAAATGAGCGCCTACCGGCGTTTACTTGGCGATTTACTGAAAAAACTGCCAGCCTCAGCCTCTTCGCACAGTTATGTGGTGATGGAAGAAGTCAAAGAAAGCCTGTATTTAAATATTGAAGGCTGATGTTTTCGTGAATTACCCGAACCCATCGATGTGATCAGGCACACGGGAAATTCATCCACCGACTGATGAATACAGCATCAGCCGAATGGATTTTTTATGTTAAGCCTGACAGGATGCCAATGCACTATTTAAGTCAGCCACCACATTCGGCAACTGGGAAAACTGCTGAATACGGGCTTTTGGTGCAGCATGATCCAGCTCTTGCATCGTGCCATAACCATATTCGACCGCGACCGCTTCAATCCCGTTATGTCGCGCCCCCAGCACATCATATTCCCGGTCGCCGACCATAAGACATTGGCTGGCCTGCAGCTGTTCCTGCTCCAGAATATAGGCAATTAATTCATCTTTATGGGTCCGATCACCATTCAGCTCGCTGCCATAAATGCCGGTAAAATACTGTTCCAGCTCAAAATGCTCCAGAATCTGCCGTGCATAAATAGTCGGTTTAGCAGTCGCCAAAAATAGCTGATAGCCCTGGAGTTTCAAGGTTTGCAAGGTTTCCGCCACAGTTGGATAAACCTTGTTTTCATATAAACCGGTCACGGCAAAACGCTCGCGATAACCCATCAGCGCCTGTTCCGCCAGCACATCATTCGGTTCGACCTGTAAAATTTTTGCCAGTGAAGCTTTCAGTGGCGGACCAATAATCCAGTCAATATTTTCAGATTCTGGTAGTGGATGACCAATTTTTGCCAGTCCATAACGCGCCGAGGTGGTAATACCCACTTTTGGATCGGTCAGGGTGCCATCCAAATCAATCAGCAGATGTTTAATCATGAATTTTTCTCCCCCTTCGACCGTGAAATACACTCGAGACTTGATTCAAAGTTGCCTATACTAACGTAAATTCATGATTGAAGGATATGGATGTGCGTCCAACGGTACTTTGCTTTTCTGGTTTAGATCCCTCTGGGGGCGCGGGCTTACAGGCTGATATTGAAGCGATTGGTCAAAGTGGCGCACATGCGGCCATTGCCTGTACCGCCCTCACGGTGCAAAACTCGCAGCAGGTGTTTGGCTTTGAAGCCACTTCCAAAGCATTGCTACTGGCCCAGGCCAATGCCGTGGTGAACGATCTGCCAATTCGCTGTGTTAAATCGGGAATGCTCGGCACCACCGACAATATTGCAGCGCTGGCAGATTTCTTGAGAGAACATCCGGACTATTACTATGTGCTGGACCCGGTTCTGGTCGCCAACAGCGGTGGCTCTCTGGGTGATCAGGCGACTTTGGTCAAGGCCTTTGTCGAGCTGATTCCACTGGCAACCTTACTGACCCCGAATACGGTAGAACTGCGTGCCCTGACCGGTGAAGATGATCTGGAACTGGCCACCCAGAAACTGTTTGCGATGGGTGCCAAGGCGGTTTTGGTTAAAGGCGGCCATGAAGATACCCCAGATCACATCCGCAATGCTTTATATATAGATGGTGAACTGATTTCAGAAACCCGTTGCCCGCGTTTAGAAGGCGAATACCACGGTTCGGGCTGCTCGCTGGCCAGCTTTATTGCCGGCCGTTTAGCACTAGGTGATGAACTGCAAGCCGCTGTGAATTATGCTGAAACCTGGCTGTTTGGGGTACTAAAACAGGCAGAAAGTCCGGTACCGAATGGTCAGAAGATTCCAAAACGCTTTTAATCCTTAATATAAAAAACACCTGCCCCATGGCAGGTATTTTTTCGACCTGAATCTGAAGCCCTTTAATCCGGCATATCATCCAGCTGCTGCGGTTCGGCTCGCGGCTGGGTATTCATCCGGTGCCGGAACGAGGCGGAACGTTCATAAGCCTGTTTACGTACCCGCATAATTGAACCCAAAGGTTGATGCGCCTGCACGCCATGCCATGGGTTAAACGACAACACATCATCGGCATAAACCCGCCGCTCCGGACTATAGCTGTCCTGTTTGGGAAAATGTAAGGTACCAATGGTCTGATGCGCAGATTCTTCTTCCGGCCATAACACCGAGGCATCTTCAATGGGCATACGCTCCAGGCTGGTACACAATTGCGCACGCAATACATAATCGGCGCTATGGTGCTTAAAGAAATCGCGGACCAGATCGCGGATGCTGGAGTCATGGCTAATCTGCATTGGAATATTGGTCAGCTGGCGTACCGAGGTCGATTCCGGCGCCACACTGAGTTTTGCCATATAGTCGCCATAACGCAGCGCGGCCATGGTGTGATAGGTCTCGCCCAGAATATGGTTCTGACTGCGCGCCCAGCCTTTTAAAGTCACCGGCACTTCTAAACCGGCTTTATCTACCAGTGCATTTAAACTGCGCGCCATACTGCGCATGCCTTTTAACATCGGATCGGGCGCCTGTTCCGCGCGTGTCACCAGGGGCAGCATCTGCTGGTATTTACGCAGCGTGCCAAAGGCCAGCACCGGAATATTCACCATCAGAATATCCTGGTTTTTACCATCACTCGGATCATCGGCCAGTAAGCGTGCGCCCGGCACATTCAGGATTTTTAAGGCAAAGCCATGCGGTACTGGCACCTGGTCACTGCGTAAATCTCCCGGCGCAGCCGATAAACGCACCATCACATCATAATGTCCTGGCTCGGCAAAAATTCCCTGCGCCAAATGCGGCGGCAACACCGGCACGGTCAAAATACCTTTCAGAAATGCATGTGATTTGGCATGCGCATCGCGGACTGCATGGCGATGCTTGTCAAACACCTGTTGTCGGGCTTGAGCCATATGCTCGATAATATCTTCAATCAAGCGGCTTTCATTCGGCTGTTCCTGTTCAACCTGCGGGGTATACAGTAGATACGGCTCTGACATCGTGAACGCTCCTGTTCCGGCCTGAACATCTGGCAAAAATTGGCTAATATCCACCAATCTAGCAAGCTCAGAGCCAGAAAAATATAGTGCTTATTCAACAGTTCAGGAGAGTTTGGTAAGCGTAGACGACTCAGCTCAACATGATACTTGGGTTCAGTCTTGATGATGTCTGGATTTAAGCTGCGCCACATGCGCGCGCCGGGTTTGCCAGGACGGGTCCAGTACTTCTTTTTCCAGTCGTAATTGCAAACGTTTTAAGCGCATGGCGGAGATGACTTCGGTCTGGAACTCCTGTACGTAATTTACCCAGCCTGCCCCTTGAAATACCTGCTTTGGCATCTCTGTTTTAAATTCGCAGCCCGGCATAAATACCACTAGCGAATGTAAATGCTCCGGCTCCAGCAGATCAGCCAGCAGATGACTCAACACCTGAGTATGTTTGTAATTCTGATGCAAGGGATTCTGGAATTTATAACTCTTTTTATAAATTTTCTGGGTCCACATTTTTTGCCGCGCACTGCCAAAAATCCAGCCCTTATAGTTTTTGCTTTCTATCACAAAGACGCCAAAAGGACTTAATAGCACATGATCAATTTGTGTGGTGCCACCATCCTGATCGGGCAAGGTCAAATCATTAAGTAAAATATAACGCTCATCCAGATGTTGCTTGGCCTGTCGCTGAACAGCCCACTCCCCGATTTTGCCTTTTAAGTCCGGCAGGAACACCCGCAGCAGGCTCAAGCCCAGCAGAACCAGCAACAGCCACCACAGCTGTGAAATCAACATACGCAAAATATTTACATCATGCATTGCGGTTTTATTTTAATGGTGATGATCTTGACCCGACTCTAGCATAAAACGGTGTTTCATTCAGGAATGATAATGCTGGTTTAATTTTCGTTATCAGGTGGATACAGAAAGATTCTATCTACCTGAAGATGTTCAATCTGGTGATCTATTTTTTAATCAACGGATGCTTACTGATTTAAGCTGTTTATTGGCCTGCTGTGGGCGATGCAACACCACAGATTATCCGTATTTATTTTTGCTGTTGTTCCAGTTTTAACAGAATCTCTTTATTGTCTAGTCCACCGGCAAAACCAACCAGTTTACCGCCGCTGCCAATCACCCGATGACAGGGTGCAATAATTGAAATTGGATTTTGGCCATTGGCCGCACCGACAGCCCGTACCGCTTTGGGACTGCCGACCTGCTCAGCAATTTGCCGATAACTGCGGGTTTCGCCAAAAGGAATATTCAGCAGTGCCTGCCAGACTTTTTTCTGAAACTCTGTGCCTTCAAAATCTAAAGGCAGTTCAAAGCTTTGACGCTGGCCTTGAAAATATTCATTCAGCTGTTGTTGCGCATCCAGCAAAATCGGATGATCCAGTTGCTCTACCAGCTCGGCCTGCCGGACCCGTTTGGGATTTTCATTGTCCCAGATCACGGCGACCAGCGCGCTGTCTGTAGCCACCAGTTTTAAACGCCCGACCGGAGAAGGCATATACATAAATGCAAGTTTCATCTCCTTCTCCTGTTCAGTTTTAGTCTAGCTTGATTATGCCGATGAAAGTTTCATCAGCACAAGACCAGAAATAATTAACACTGCCGCCAGCATACGCATGGCCGATGCCGGCTCGCCCAGTACAAAAATACCCACCAGAAAAGAACCGACCGCGCCAATCCCGGTCCAGATGGTATAGGCCGTGCCCAGCGGCAGACTGCGCATGGCATAGGCCAGCAGGCCAAAACTGAGCACCATAAAGAAAATGGTCAGAATGCTCGGGGTAAGTTTGGTAAAACCATCTGAAAGCTTCATAAAATAAGCCCAGACAATTTCAAAAATACCGGCAAAAATTAATACGATCCAGGCCATCACGCCCTCCTCCATTATTCAGATAGAGTCAGGCCGTCCTGACGATTTTTCTTAAAGACAACGTCTTTAAGGGAGGTCGTTCCTCCAGAATTACGGTATCAGTATAGCAAAAATCCACCGCCTGCCAGTAGAACACCGTTGGAGGGGAATAAGCTTCAGCTCAAGAGGGACTGAAAATCACAACCCAGATAAGGCGATTCAAACTTATTCACTTGAGTGAATAAATTGCTTACTGGAGCATAGGTCGTTTCTCCAGCAAGCAAAAGGATGAACCAAAGCCCATCCAGTGTATGGATAAATGCTTTAAAACTTCAACCGTAATCCGGCACCATATTGCCAGCCCTGTTCCGACTCCGTCGCATCCCGCTCAGCTGTCTGGGCCAGCCCTTTATGATAGCCATAGGCCACATCTACAAACGGCATGACTTTTTTGCTGATTTCATAACGCATCTGAAGCCCGGTCTGCAGCTGGTTTAAACCAGTTTTCTGCGCCTGTTCCGATTCATCTGAAAGTACCAGCTTGGCCTGCAAATAAGGCGCCAGAATCAGTTTCTGGGTCAGCAAAAAATCCCGCTCAGTATCCAGACTCAGCTGCACCTGCTGATCTTCGGCAAGGGACAGATAGGCCTCGGTTTCAAAGAAATACGGCGCCAGCCCATGCAGGCCAACCACACCACGCCATTGCTGTGCCGAAGTCTGATCCTCCTGCTGGTAGGCTACACCAGCCTGGATATCCCAAAAATCAGAAATCATCCGGCTATATAAAACCTGTGCCTCATATTCAGCTTGTTGCGACTCGGCCTGCTCGGTATGCAGTTTGAAAAACAGCTTGTTCTCATCAGTTCCGATCCGGCTTTCCAGCTCGGACTGCCATACTCCGCGTCCACCCGCATGCTGCATCCATTTCGATTCCAGCATACTGGACTGATACCACTGCCCGCCATGCTCCTGCCGGTGATCATGCGTTGTTGCCGTTGCAGCCTTCTCCACCGGATGAAGCATGTTCATGGGCTGATGTTGCTGATGTTGCTGATGTTGCTGATGTTGCTGATGTTGCTGATGTTGCTGATGTTGCTGATGTTGCTGATGTTCAGCCTGCATCATCTGCTCGTGTTGTGCATGCATATCGACAGATTTTACTGACGTCTGCGGTACAACTTCATGTTCTGCAGCGTGAGAAGATGGGTGCTGTGTCTGCGCCGATAACATCGGTGTCGCAAACAGCATGGCTCCCAACAAATTGAAACGGGCAAAATTAGTGATGTGCATGTGCATCTCCCGAAGACTGAACAGCAGCTGGCAGCGCAGATGGAGCTGCGGGTAATGAAGCCGTCTGCTCTGGCATCACCTGTGCCACCACTAACTTATTCATCATGCCCGAACTCATGTGATACAGCAGATGACAATGGATTGCCCATTCCCCCAGCTCATCGGCGGTCAATAACGCGCTCACGGTTTTTCCAGGCGGTACAATCAGGGTATGTTTATTTGGCAGGTCGGCAGCGGCCTGGCCATTTTCCAGCTGCATAAACATGCCATGCAAATGCATCGGATGCGCCATCATGCTGTCATTGATAAATTTCAGCCGAATCCGTTCGCCATAGGCCACCTGCAACGGTTCAGCCTCGCTAAATTTCTTGCCATTGATGGTCCAGATATAACGTTCCATCGTGCCGCCCAAACGAATCACCAGCTCTTGCACCGGCGCGCGCGTATCCGGCTGCGGCTTTAAGGCTTTTAAGTCCGCATAGCGAAGTGCTTTATGTCCGGCGGGTGTTGAGGCATTGGCCCAACCTTGAGGGACCGAACTGGCCGAAGATTTTGACTGCGCCTGCGTTGCATGCGATGAATGCACTGCAGGATGATCTTCGGCTACCGTTAAAAATTCAGTCTCTTTAATGGCAGCATGCGTCATCGATGGATGCTGCAGGGTCGAAGATGTGGATGACGCACTATGTACCGCATGTGGCGCAGTACTTTCTGCACCATGAGCAGCATGTCCCATATCTTCCATGGTCAATACCGCACGTGGTCGTGCGGTTGGCATGTGCAGTGGCGGTGGTTGCATGCCCTGTTGCAATAAACTACCAATGGCAAAGCCTGAACGGTCAATTGATTCTGCTTCAATCTGGTAATGGCCGGCTTTTGGTTCCACCAGTACATCATAGGTTTCAGCCGTCCCGATTCGGAACTCATCTACAGGCACCGGCTGGACCGGCTGGCCATCAGCGCTGATGACGGTCATTTTGAGCTGCGGAATGCGTACATCAAAAAACGACATGGCCGAGGCATTAATAAAACGTAAACGCACTTTTTCATTCGGTCGGAACAGCCCGGTCCAGGCCTGTTCCGGTGTTTTGCCATTGATTAAAAACTGATAACCGGTGACATCCGACAAATCGGTTCTAAGCATACGCATCTGGTTCCACATGGAACGTTGCTGCCAGGTCTGTTTCAGGCCCTGCTGTTTCACCTGCTGCAACACATCGGCCAGGGTTTCACGCTGGTTCTGATAATACTCGGCCGACTTTTTCAGATTATTTAAAATCGTGTCGCTGGAAGATGCGTGAAAATCGGACAGCATCACCACATAATCCCGCTCGGCCTGCTCATGCGCAGCCACAGGCTGTTTGCCTTTGGGGTAAATGACTAGCGGGCCATACAGCCCATCCTGTTCCTGACCTTTGGAATGCGCGTGATACCAGTAGGTGCCCTGCTGCCGTAGCTGAAAGCGATAAGTAAAATGTCCCTTCGGCGCAATGCCCTGAAAGCCGTTAAAGCCCGGCACGCCATCCATTACACCCGGCAATAACAGACCATGCCAGTGAATGGAAGAATCGCGATTTTGAAGCTGGTTATGCACATGAATCACCGCTTCATCACCTTCCTCAAATTCAAGCAAGGGGGCTGTGAATTGGCCATTCACACTTATTTTTTTGACAGTTTTTCCGGTCAGCTTGACCGGCTGCTCATCAATATACAGATGATATTCCCGGACTGCGGCCATCGCCCAGGACGATGCGCACAGACATAAGCCAAGCACGATGGCCTGACGCAATTGAATTGACATGATTTATCCTTAAAACAATAAAAAAAGAAAAGTTTTTAAAGTCAGGATAAGGTTTTCGGTGGACGCAGGATTTCCTGCCAGTAGCCGGGTAAATGCTGGGCATGATAGAGATGAAAGTGCGGCTCAGACTCAAAGGTCGGGCTTGCCTGTTCCAGCACAGGGAGCGCAATCTTGAGATAGCTCAGACCCGGCTGGCAATGTAGGGGTGGACAATCCTGACAGTTTAAATGCTGCTCTGGATGATGTACCTGCTCGCAGTCGGGTAACTGTGCAGATGGACTGGTGCTATGATGGCTTGGGTGATGTTGTTCTACAGGAGAATCTGCCTTTTCAGCATGACAAGGTGTAGGTGATGAAAGGGATGATTTCGCACTGGTGATCGCGGCAGAGTTAGACAGTTGCATGGCCGCATGCGCTGGTTGTACAACCGCTAGCACAAGACTGCTCCATCCCATGACAAATGCCATCAGATAGCTGAACCACACCGGTTGTCTGCACTGTGTATGCAACAGGATTTCCTCCCCCCATAAGACCAAACCCCAGCGTTGAAGCTGCTTAAAACAGCTGAACGCCTGTGCAAACCAGCATAGAGAAATTCACAGTTATACACAATACTTTAAATTTTAAATTGCTGCTGCCGGGAAGATTGTTTTGCATATCAATAAAATAATAAAGTTATTTATTGTGCAGTATAACTCTTAAGCAGAGCTGAATAAAAAGGCAGGAATTTTAGGGCTTTTGCTCAAATAAAAAGGACTCATTTGAGTACTTTTTATACATTTTATGTCTAATTGGCAAACGATTGATGCACAACTGTTTATAAATTAATCCGGTTATCCATACTGTTATCAACATAGATATCCATAGAGTTAATCACAAAGTTATCCACAGGATGCAGATAACTTATCCAGTTTTATTAGGTATTCACTGCACCGACTTTGGCCAGCTCGGCACGCATCTCATCAATCACAGCTTTATAATCCGGTTTGCCAAAAATCGCTGAACCAGCCACAAACATATCGGCACCGGCTTCGGCAATTTCACGGATATTGGCCGGGCCAACACCACCATCAACCTCAAGGCGAATATCACGGCCTGAGGCATCAATGATCTGACGCGCCTGACGTAATTTTTCCAGGGTCATAGGAATAAATTTCTGGCCACCAAAGCCCGGGTTCACACTCATCAATAAAATCTGGTCGACTTTATCCAGCACATAATCCAGATAATGCAGCGGCGTTGCCGGGTTAAAAACTAGACCCGCCTTGGCACCGCCCGATTTGATCAGTTGCAGCGAACGGTCAATATGGTCCGAAGCTTCCGGGTGGAAGGTAATAATATCGGCACCGGCTTCCAAGAAGTCGCCAATCATGCGATCCACCGGAGAGACCATTAAATGCACATCAATTGGCGCCTGAATCCCATAATTTTTCAGGGCCTTACATACGCCTGCACCAAAGGTGAGGTTGGGTACATAGTGATTGTCCATGACATCAAAGTGGACAACATCAGCACCGGCTTCAAGCACTTTTTCTACCTCTTCCCCTAAACGGGCAAAGTCTGCAGAAAGAATAGAAGGCGCAATTAAATATGGCTTGGACATGGGAGACCCTGGCTAAGTATTTGAGTGACTGCGCCATTATAACAAATTGTCCCCGGCTCTGGGGCGGCAGATGGCCACCTGCGGCAAGATTGCAAATCTACAACGCTGTGTTGCAACACGCGGCTTTGTCTGGGCGCTCTTTTCTCTTAGGCTTAAGGCTTACTGAACAGGATTTTTCATGAAACGTTATAGTCATATTGCCACCACACAAGCGGCCCGTCTGGCCAAACGCCTGGGTAACCACTGGAAACACAAATTTGAAGTACAGGAAACAGCACAGGAACTGCGTATTTTGATGCCAAGCGCGACCATTGTGTTACAGCCACAATCTGATGCGCTCTATACCGAAATTATTGCTTTAGATGAACACACCGACCTGAACCGGCTGGAACAGGTGGTGCTGGATCATCTGCAACGCATGGGACAGGAACAGTTAAGTGCTGACTGGCAGCAGGCCGATTAAACCTACTTAGATCTGCTCATTTTACTTCGGCAGATTGCTTGGCTTCAAAGGCCTTGACTGCTTCAATACGCTCCTGCGTGGCCGGATGGCTTTGCAGAAAATCCCAGACCGACTTACCCTGCTCGCTTTCGCCGCTTTCATCTGCCAGCCGTTGTAACAGGTTGGCATAATGGATGGTTGGCACCTGCTTGTGCTGCATGGTGGTTAAGGCATAATGATCGGCTTCGGCTTCAAAATTACGCGAATAACTGGCACCCACCAAAGCCAGAGGCAGGCTGGTCATTAAATCGGAGCCATCACCGGTAATCGCAATCAGGATGACCCCAAAACCTAAACTGGCCAGCGCCTGTTGCAGACTATGCCGCTCGACCAGATGACCCTGCTCATGTGCCAGCACCCCCAGAATTTCCCGGTCATCCTGTGCCAGCTCAACCAGTTCATCGGTCAGAATAATAGTATTGTTGGGAATCGCCACCGCATTGGCACCCAACCGATTCCCTTCTCGAAACAGCAGTTTCGCCGGCCGGTCTTCTGCCACCAATGCCTGATACTGCTGTAAAATTGCCTGCTGGCGCGCCGCACTTAAACGGCTTGGACCCGTCATCTCCAGCACATAGTGTTCTGCTTCATTGCCGACACTGTTCAGGGTGGTTTCCGGTAACTGATTGGCCACCACATGCGAGGCCCACGGAATGCCCCACTTCACCGTGGCAAAGGCCAGCGCCACAATAAAAATGGTGCTAAACAGAATCAGGCTGGGGGTACGCTCCAGCTTCCAGATCGACTGATAAATATTCTTTTGCTGCAGCTGAAACCAGTCCGGTAAAGGCTGCTGAAACTCCAGACGTGCATCATCCTGGAGTTCAATTACCGGCTGGATACGGCCCAATGCGCCTATCAGCAGCATGTCCTGATAACGATAACGGCGCTGCAAGGCAAAGTTTTCACCATACTGAACCCAGATACTGTCTGCATCGGCTGCCAACACCTGAGCAGTATAAGGCTTGGCACTCTGACCATCATAAAACACGGCTTCAACCGTCATCTGTTGCATCAGTGCTTTCCTTATAAAGACACATCAATATCAAAGATATCGCTAATTTCTTCCGCAATCGCGCTTGGATCACCCTGTAACTGGTTCATCAGCAGGTCCGGATCATTGTTTAAATGCAGGCTTAAAGACTCCACCTGATAGCGATATAAACGGATTGCCGCCCACGGCGTCATAAGGCCGAGGGTTAAAATTTTCACCATCCAGTTGCTGAGCACAATCCAGGCATAGCGCCACTGGTTGCAACTGGTCTGAAACTGGCTACGACTGATGGTGGTATTGTTCCAGCTGGTCATAAAAATCCGCGCCAGCATTAATGGCCAGATGAATAAAGCCGCCAGCAAATAGATGCCCATAAAAATCCAGACATACTGCACCGCACTCAGACTGGAAAAATCGGCCAGCAAGGCCAGTACTAGTGCTGCCGCTCCCAACATGCCGATAAACAGAAACAGCGGCACATACATGGCGCGCATATAGGCCGGCCAGTCGGCCTGTAATTTAAACTGTAGCTGTCCCGCATAAAGATGATCGAGGCAATAACGCTTATACAGCCAGATCAGCACCGGGAAAAATATGCCCAGGGTCAAGATATACACCAGAATCCCTTTCAAAAATTCGATATAGGCTTTTTTGCTGGTGCCAGAAAAGAAAAAGCGGCTGTTACCAAATTTACTGTTACGTGCATTAAAGCGGATGGTAGCCCGAATCAGCCAGGGTACCGCCAGATACAGAATCAGCACCCCAATCAGGGTAGCACGCACCGAGTAGTTGGATAACAGCGAAATGGCCAGATAGAGGCCAATCGCAATCAGCCGCCCGATTAAAATCTTGCTCGGCACACCGGTAAAGTCAAAACGGCGCTGGATAAATTCGGTATTGCCATAAAAATAGCGCAAGCGGCGTACTTTGGCCCACGGCGCATACAGTCCCAGCGTGACAATAATCAATAGAATATTGACAATCCAGATGCCGAAATATTCCATGGCAGTGCCATAAAAATGAAAAGGGTGGCGCTGTCCAAGCAGCTGCGGTTCAGGTGAATCAACGACAAGCGCTGGCGGCAGCTGGGTCTGTTCCTCTGCGGTAAAAGTCGGATGTATATCTTGGTTTTGCATATCAGGCCTTATAATTATTTTTTAAAATAAAGACACGGTTAAAAATTAAAAAACAAAAAATCACAGACCGCCTTCACCCTGCAACAGGTCAAAAGCGGTGTTCTGCGTGATGGATTATATTAGGATTGTAATTGGACTGCATGAAATTGCAGATGATCATCGATAAAACTTTGAATAAAGTAATAACCATGATCATAGCCGGCATGTTCACGTAAGCTCAGCGGCTGTCCGGCCTGCGCACAAGCGGCCTGGAACAGCGCCGGATTCAACTGGCTATAGAACTGATCCTGCAAGCCCTGATCAATTAAAATATCGGCAAATTGCTTGCCTTTTTGCTGGACCAGTGCGGTGGCATCATGTGCTTGCCAGCCTTGACGATCCTCACCTAAATAGGCACTAAAGGCTTTCTCGCCCCACGGGCATTGGCTTGGCGCACAAATCGGCGCAAAGGCAGAAACTGATTTAAATTTTTCCGGATATTTAAAAGCTAGCGTTAACGCACCATGGCCGCCCATACTGTGGCCAAAAATACCAATGCTGTCGGTTTGCACCGCAAACTGTTCACACACCAGCTTATACAGCTCTTCTGCAACAAACTGTTCCATCTGGTAATGCGCTGCCCAGGGTGCCTGGGTTGCATTAATATAAAAACCTGCACCCTGCCCGATATCCCAGTGATCGCCCTGCGCCACCTGCTCACCGCGAGGTGAAGTGTCCGGGCTAATCAGGATAAAGCCCAACTGTGCCGCCAGACGCTGGGCATGCGCTTTAATTGCAAAAGTTTCTTCGGTACAGGTTAAACCCGCCAGGTAAAAAAGCGCCGGACAGTCCTGACCGGCCAAGGCTTGTGCCGGCAGAAAAATACCAAAACGGCTTTCCCCGTTTAAGCTGCTGGAATTAAAACGGTAAATTCGCTGTTCGCCATCAAAGCATCGATTGTTCTGTATTAATTCCATCGTCTTATCCTGTTTTAAGGGCTGTCTAAAGTTAAAGGCATTTCATTTGGCTGCGCGACCACGGCTTGTGGGAATAAACGCTGCTCCAGTTGCGGCAACATCAGCTGCATGTTCTTGCCCATCGACCATTGCGGTTCAGATGGTTCAAAACCTTGTGCCTGCTCCCATTTTGCCACGGTCAGCTTGGCCTGTGCAAAAGCCTCGGCAAAGCTGTTATTTTCACGCATGGCCTGATCAAAGAAAGCCCGGCCAAAATAGGTATAATCGGCTTCGTTGGAACAGCCGAATGAAGCGCGATCTGCGGCCGATGCGGTAATTACCAAAGTATTGTCATTTTGCAGGGCCGAAACAAAACTGCCCGAATAACAGGCCGAGATCACAATTACGCGCCAGCGGATACCGGATTTATCCAGCGCATCGCGCAGCCATTTTGGATCAACCTGTTGCAGTTCCAGCGGGGCATTTTCCATTTCAAACTGGTTCGGCAAGCCATGTGAAGTCATGTATAAAAACAGCACATCGCTTTCCGGATTCATCTGCTTACCTATACGGCGTAGCGCCAGTTCCATACTGGTGCGTGAGGCAATCGGGGTGACATTGCGCGTCATCGGGTTATTGACCAGAATCATCGAGCGGCCAAAAGTGCCAAAGCGGGTATCGAACTGTTCCCGAATCCGCTCGACTTCGGACATAAACACATCCTGATAACTGGCTCCGGCCACCCCCAGAAAATACCAGTGTGATTGCGCAAATTCACCATACTGAATCTTCTCCAGCGCCTGATTCAGTACCTTGCTTTGTGCATAAAAGGCTTCTTCACTAAACGTCGGCGGGACCTCTTCCACTTTCCAGATTGGCTGGCTCTTGACCGACATCTGCCACACCACTAGGGTAAACAGCGTGGCCAGAACAATCAGCGCACGTTCCCACCACGGCCATTTCAGCTCACGGGAAAATACCCAGACCACCGCCAGACTCTGCCAGACAAACAGCACCATGAAAATCAGTGGCAGATAGTCATAGAACACATAAGGCAACACATCAATCATGCCCAGATATTGGATCAGGCTTTGCAATAAGGCGATGTGGGTGTCTAACACCAGCCACAGTAAAGCCGGTACCAGCATGAGGCGTGGATTATTAACGCGCTGGGACAGGAAAATCCCGACAATTAAGGCAATAAACGGCCACAAGGCATAACTGACCAGACCTTGCGGGTTAAAATCACCGGTTTCACCGGCGCTGAGCCAGCTAAATAAAGTATTGGCCAGACCACCTAAAATGCCCCAGAAAATCAGTTGCAGAATGGAAGGACGGACAATCTGTAAAGATCGGCGCGAACCAAAAAATAACCACATCCCCGCTGTTTGGTTGCTTTTAAAATCATGCCAAAAATTGATGGAGGGTTTAAAGTCGATCATAAGATTGTCGTTAGCAGTGGCTCGCTTTGTGCAGACTTAGTTTATGCCTGATGTCATAATTATCAATGCTCTTTTTTAACTATATAACAAATCTTTGCCCAGTTTTGAAGCGATTACCTGTTTACTTTGGTCGCGTCCTGCTGGAAGTAGGCATCGAAGCGGCAGGCATCTCCGGTCCATTGATGATCCGGTGTTTGCCCGGCCAGATACACCGCCAGACGTGGTCGCTTGACCACCACACGTTTGGCGATTTTTTGCGCCAGCGGTAGCAAGGCATCGCCCAAATCCATTTCGCCATGTTCCGGCAATAACAAATGCAGCAGCTGCATCTGCTTTTTGACCTGCGCCTGTTTTTTTACCGCCTGCTGGTTCTGGTCACGCTGTGGAAACATCGGGTCCAGATACACCACATCAACAGCCTGCCCTGCTTCTGCCTGCGCTTTTAAGTAATCAGCCGAATCGGAAAAAACCAGCTGGATGCGTGCGGCAACCTTGCTTAAAAACGGGTCCTGTAGGGCGCGCTGGTAGCTATCTTCCAATAAACTAAACAGAATCGGATGCCGTTCCACCAGCGTCACCTCAGCACCCAGATGCGCCATCAGCAAACTGTCATGGCCCAGACCTGCAGTTGCATCAATCAGCTGCGGTTTTTCCGCCAGGTTACAGGCACGGGCCAGCATTTCTGACTTTAATGACGCGCGTTTTAAACGCGGAATTTCAGCCTGCCAGTCTGGCTGCATTTTCATGCCCAGCGCACATAGCCACAGGCCATCGGCATCAACGCACAGCGCCATGTCTGGATGCAGTCTTAAAAAACGTGCATTCAGTTTGTCGATGACATCAATTTGAAGGGTAACCCCACGTGAAGAAAGCACAGCCTGATAGTGCTGTGCTTTCTCAAAAAATGCGGGTTCGGTATAGCAGCGAAGTTCGCTTACCATAAGGTCCAGCCTGTATATGCAAAGAGTAAAATCAGAAGGCCTGACACAATACGATACCAGGCAAAAATCATAAAGTCGCGTTTGGCCACATACGCCACCAGCGCGCGAATTAAGATTAATGCGGAGATAAAGGAAACAATAATCCCGACGCTCAGTACGGTCCAGTCCTGCGTGGTCTGGAAGACATCATAACTTTGATATAAATCCAGCAAGCCTGCGCCAATAATCACCGGAATTCCCAGAAAGAACGAGAATTCTGTCGCCGCTTTACGTGATACGCCCAGGAACATCGCCCCAATAATGGTCGCACCCGAACGTGAAGTGCCCGGAATTAAAGACAGTACCTGAATCAGACCAATCCAGATTGCATCTTTATAGGTCAGGTCTTCAACTTCCTGTGCCCGTACTTGAGGTGGATGCTTCTCAATCCAGATAATGATCAGACCACCAATAATCAGACCAATGGCCACGGCGATATCATTAAACAACATCGCTTTCACGGTTTGCCCGAAAGCCAAACCAATCAGAATAATCGGCAGCGAGGCCAGAATCAGGCCAAAGCCCAGACGGCGTCCGGTTTCTTCGCCGGTGAACATGCCGGTGGCTGCGCCCCAAAGCCGGGTCCAGTATTCATAAATCACTGCTGCAATTGCCCCCATTTGAATGGCAATTACAAAAACATCACTTTTTTCTTTGGTCCAGAAGTTCATCAGTTCTGAAGCCAAAATTAAATGGCCGGTACTGGAAATTGGTAAGAATTCTGTGATTCCTTCAACAATTCCCATAATTGCCGCTTTCAGCAGCAGTAAAAAATCCATAGAAAATCCTAGTTATGATTTGCCTTGTTCTGGAATTTTTTTCCAAGCATTATCCCGCAAATACACCGGTAATGCGTATTCCGCACTGACCCATGCTTCACGTTGGGCCAATACGCGTGCAATGGTAGCAATATCTTGCGCCGTTGCACTTAAGTCTTTGTATTGTGTTTGTTCTTGTTGCAATAAGGTTGAACCTGAGCCTACCAATGGGTACTGCGCTACGGCCGCCGCATTACTATAGCCCAATAACTGTTCTTCGCTCACCGGCTGCATAATGCCTTCTGCATCTAACTGGAAACTGGCGATATAGACTTCATTCATCCGCGCATCCAGCACTGCTGTTACCGCGCTTAAACCTGCTAGCCGATAAGCCGCTTGTGCCAGTGCCTGCAAGGTCGATACCGGAATGACCGGAAGATCATGTGACCAGGCCAGTGCCTGTGCCACCGCGGCATTAATCCGCACGCCACTGAACGAGCCCGGGCCACGGCTAAAGGCCACTGCGGTTAAATCGGCAGTGGCCGTTTCGGTCTGAGCAAAACCTTGCTCAATCATCGGGAGAATGGTTTGGGTTTGTGCCTTGGCGCGCTCATCCAACTGAAAAAACAGTTCCTGCGTGTCATTTACAATCGAAACGGAACACTGCTCATTGGCAGTTTCCAATGCCAGTAACTTCATGCACAACCTTAAAATTAAATTTTAAAAACTGGCCGCTATCATACTCCACTCCTAGACACTAGGCGAGAACTTCACCGGCTTTCACACAGAAAAAAAGCCAGTTTCAAACTGGCCTTTAGGTATCTTAAAGTTCGACTTTTTCCAGTTGCTGGAAATGCTTGAAGTGCTCGGCATAATGTAAGGCACTCAGTTTCAGGCGGGCTGCCCCTGCTTCATCCAGGGTTTTTACAATCTTGCCGGGAGAACCCATCACCACCGAATTATCCGGGATGACTTTGCCTTCCGGAATCAGCGCATTGGCGCCAATAATACAGTTTTTCCCAATCACGGCATGATTCAGCACCACCGCGTTAATACCAATCAGGCTGTTATCGCCGATGGTACAGCCATGCAACATGGCCTGATGACCGATAGTGACATAGTTACCAATCTGCATCTCAATACCCGCATCGGTATGCAGCACCGCATTTTCCTGGACATTACTAAAATCTCCAAGACGAATCAGGCTGTTATCGCCACGCACCACCGCGCCAAACCAGATACTCACCTGCCGGCCCAGCTCGACCTGACCAATGACCGTTGCGGTTTCGGCGACCCAACCATCCCATGGTTGATGTAATGCTTTTGGGGCAATGCCCTGAAATTTATACAACATTAAAATTCCCTATTTAGATGATTTAAATCGAAACGTCGGTGAATTCAGTAAAAATGGCCATTCTTTTTGATAATCCAGCCCATACTGAAATAAAGCCACCAGCATCCGTGCAGTTAATCCCCAGACAATCTCATTTTCAACGCGCATGCTGGGAAAATATAAGGACTGATGGGCATAGCGCACCTCATATGGCACCGGCGGCGCTTCCATCAGATTTTTTAAAGAGGCGAAAAAAATACGGTCAATTTCGGTCGGTTGCGCTGACAGCTGCACCTCCGGTGGAATCAGGCCGACAATGGGTTTGACCAGCATGCCATTACGCGATTTTTGCATTGGCAAATCGCCAATCAGTTCCACATCAAAAGGATTCAGCGCGGTTTCTTCCTGTGCTTCGCGCAGTGCCACCACAATATTACTGGTATCCTGCGGATCGCGCTTGCCGCCCGGGAAAGACACCTCACCGGCATGGCTGTTTAAATAGGCCGAGCGGCGGGTCAGCAGGACTTTCGGCTGAGCTTCATCGGTAATGGCAATCAACACGGCCGCATGCGCCTCACGCATACTTCGCGAGAAGCGTAAGCGCTGTTGCAATTCCTGTGTCAATGAATGCTCTACCATCTTTTATTATCCTGATTGCCTGACTTTCATCATAGCTGAAATTCTGGGCAAAAGGATAGAAATGATGCCAAAGTTCATTTTTTCAGTTATGCTGATCAGCAACTTTATCGTTGATGCTGAATATGAACTTTTGCGGAACGTGTGGACATAAAACAACGGAAAAAATTCCTTTAGGCGATCATCAGTTACGCCGTGTTTGCAGCCATTGTGGTAGTATTCATTATGTGAATCCGAAAGTGATTTGCGGTGCTTTGGTGCTGTGGGAAGATCAGGTGTTATTATGCCGCCGTGCCATTGAACCGCGTTATGGACTCTGGACCCTACCTGCCGGTTATATGGAACTGTTTGAAACCATGGAACAAGGCGCGGCACGTGAAACCCGTGAAGAAGCAGAAGCGGAAATCGAAATTGAGCAGCTGTACTGTATGTACAACATTCCACGGATTGGCCAGATTTATGTGCTGTTTAAAGCGCAGCTGATTGAAGGTCAATTTGGGGCGGGTGAAGAAACCATTGAATCGCGCCTGTTTAGCGAAGATGAAATTCCATGGGCAGAACTGGCCTTCCCAAGCGTGGAACACACCTTAAGACATTATTTTGAAGATCGCAAAAACCAGCATTTCCCGACTCATCTGGAAACCTTGGGTACGCGTTTGGATCATACTGGTTAACAATAAATATCCCCGCCAAGAAAAAGCCCATCCGTAGATGGGCTTTTGTATTTTAATGAATATATTGCTGTTACTGGATACGCACCTGTTCCGGGTTATAACAGTCCGCCACTTCGATGCTCACGGTTCCACCGGTGAGTTTAGCCAGTTCTTTATCGGCATCCGTAGCATTGTTGCTATCCTGATTGGTAAAAGTCTTGAGCTGCAAGGTATACAGGTTACTCCATGACACCGTGTTGTTGCCGGAGAAGTCACTCAGGCTAATCCGGGTCGAGGTATGATTGACCAGATTGCCCATATTCAGTCGCGCACCACCCACCACCATGGCCTGCTCGCCCTGGGTATTGTCAACCCGGGTATTCAGGCCAATTACCGCACCATTCAGCTGATTAAAAACCGGATTCGCCAGAATCATCCGCAGGGTAATCGCCTGATTGCTCAGATCAGTTGCTCCCAGCACACCAATACGATATTGCGTGACATTATTACTATCCACAATCTCTGGCGTACTGCTATCTGTAGCGACTGCACAGCTTCCCGACAGATCGGTTGCGGTCGGATTTGGGCTAATATCGGTACGGATATTGCCCTGCTCATCCAGCACAATCCCGAGTTTCATTGCTGGCGCGGCATTATTGGCAAAATTGAAATTCAGGGTGGCATATAACGGGAAAATATAACGCTCACCCAAGGCCACATTTTTCGCCGAAGTAAAGATCCGGTTATCCAGGAAGTTCACCTGGAAATATTTATAGATATCCAGTGAGCCCTTGAACTGATCCGTACCAATGGTCTGGGTCCAGCGGCCATATTCTTCCGGTTTTCCTGTCGGGAACTTGGTCAGGGTTTTATAAATACCTTCGGTGCCGGCAATCATATAATCGTTATACAGTTTCCCTTGGGTCACGGTAAAATCTTCAGTCCGGTTACTGTTGATGCTAAAACGATAAGGCCCCTGGATCGTTTCATTCAGTGGATTAATCCAGTTATTTTGCGCCGCTGCGGTCATCAGTTCCGGGCGGACACGTTTTAAGAAATCGGCCGTAATGGTCAATAACGGGTTTTCATTGCTGGTCGACATGGTTCCGCGCCACTGCATACCATAACCAAAAGTATAACCCGAGCGATCGGTCATCAACTGGAACTGGCCAATCAGGTGTCTTAAGGTATTCGAGTTCTGTTTGCAATCATCCTGATTACAGCCATATAAACCTTGTGGTAAGGTCGAACCCTCCACAGCCAGTACCGGATAATTGGCCTGATAAGAGGCAGAGTTGGTCATATAAACCAGGGTTTTCAGCGCGTCAAAGGCCTGCGCATCACTGACGGTGCTCAAGTCAACCCAAGGACTTAACTTGCTGACATAGGCACCGGAACGGTAATCCTCCAGCGTCACCGAACCCAAAATATCATCCAGCTGTTCTTTTTTTAGCGCAGAAATATAAAGTGGCTGCACATCACCGGCAATGGTTGGCCGCTCCTGGTTCTTGGAACTTTCAATTGATAAAGCCTGTAAAATACGTGTAATTGCCTGTGCCACTTGAACAGTTGAATCCGATGGGGTCAGTTCGGTTGCGGCCTGTCCGGTTAAGCCACGGGCAATATCCAGCAGGGTTAAACGCGGCAAGCTGGCACTGACCGAATTGGCCAGACCAATATCAGCTAGGCTTACTGTCCCCAGATTAATTGATTTTTCTGTTTTTTCCTGAATAAAGAAATGGACTTTATCACCGGCACTACATTTACCTGTGGCGGCATTGGTGGTTGGCGCAATCAGGGTAATATAGGTTTTGCTTGGATCACTGCTACAGGTGAAATTCAGGCCATCCACCGGATAATCCAGGGCAAACTCCACACAGTTTTGCCCGCTAACACAACTGCCATTAATTTCCGACACAATATTCGGCTCTGGAATGACATTGGCACTTTCACCACCACAGCCACTGAATGCCATCATCAAGGCGGTACTGCCCAAGGCTAAAATATTTGATTTCTTCATCCTGATGTCTCATGTTTTTTATTGATCTAAGGCAATAATTTTCAATTGGCCCTGATTACTTAACTGGCGGTTTTCCATATCGATTGCCGATGCCAGCGGGGTTAAAAGAAGATAACGGGTTTGAGCCGGCAATTGAATCACCCCTTCCACCTGCTCATGTTGCAATAAGGTGGATTGAGTATCCTGGCTCTTGTAGCCGCCTGCACCTTCAATCACACAGCCTTGCGCATCCAGAAAAACGGCAAAAGGCCAGTAAAATGTAGGTTGCCGGGTTTTAGAAGCGTATGAATTCACCTGAAGATGGCGTAAATCTCCCTCCAGCTTCACCACCTCATAATCAAATTCATCTGTTAATGGTGCACGTGGCCAGAGATTGACGTCTTTCTGTACGGCCAGGGTCTTGGCATGTTTAATTTTTTTATTGTTAAAACAGGACTGGCCTAAACTGCTGATGGCATCGGCCTGTGCAATACGATAATAAGTCGATGACAGCACCATTGGCTTGACACTTTCTGGCTGGCGTTTCTTGAACAGGCGATCCAGCACCGATTGTCCGACTCCTTTTTCACGTTCTACCACCTGCACCCGGGTCGCACCACCGCCCAATTTACTGTCAACTACGCCTTCCGGCATCATATAAAAACGCTTTTTCCCCTCCAGGTTAAATTCACTGTGTTCCAGGTATTCATTATTGACGTACTGCTCCCCTTCCATTTCGGTAAAACCGGAAGATGAAGTACGGTCTGGTTGATCAGCTTGCACAGTCTTCAATACTTTCTGAGATTCAGTTTGCGGGATGACAGATGTAATCGTTGGAGATGATGAAGCTGATACCGGTTTTGTGGTTGCCGATACAACTGGTGTGACGACAGGCTGTTCCACAACTGCTGTATCTGGTGTTTTTTGTGGGATACTTTCTGTGAGTTTTACCGTAGTGACTGGTTGAGTCGGTACAGTACTAACTGTGGGTACGACTGCAACAGCAGGAGCTCTGACAGGTTCAGAAACGGGAATTTGCGCTTGCGGCTGCGCCGGATTCAAAGCAGACGATGCTCTACTTTGTGCCTGCGTTTTGTTTACCGGCACAGCTTCTTTTTTCGCGGCCGGCCGGGTTTCGGCCTTACGCTGTACCACCATCGGCCGGCCATCCGGGCCAATAATGGTATAAAACTCATTGGCATAACTTACACTGGCCGAGCCCAAAGACAGCGCCAAGAGTGAAGACAGGCAAATCAAGCCAGATAAACGCTTTGTCACTTTTACCATCGTGTTCTATAGCTCAGACCTAAAATTGTAATGTTGCTAGCGGTTTTGACATTCAGTCCCGCATACGGGTTGAGTAATAAGTTATTCACCCCTTCTTTGTTGGCTAGGCTACTGGTATTGGCTGGAATTTTGTCCCGGCTTTGCAGAAAGCCGATCGATAAATCCAGGTCAGTATCGGCATCAAAACGATAGCCCACACCTAAACCAAACAGACGTGCATTATTAATGGGTACCATGGTATTACGCTTGTCATCTGGAATCGCACTGGTTCGTGGTTCATAACCGGCACGCAGCTTTAAACGGTCGGTAGCAGAATATTCAATCCCGATGCCCCAACTCCATGGTGACTGGAAGCCCATCGGCAAGGCCAGCGAGCTGTCAGAGACATGTTCAGACAATAATTTGGCAATTTTCAGGGCAGAAATCTGGCGGTCAAATTCAAACTTGAACTTGTCCCAAGCAGCATAATCGGTCCAGCCGACATCAAAGTTCACCTGTAAATCTGGCATTACCTTGTATTTAATCCCGGCCTGGAAATGCGCTGGATATTCAAAATCCATCGCCACCAGCCCTGACTCACTGGCCGGAATATAGTTCGGGAAGCCTAAAATTGCCGCCAAAATTTGCCCGGTTGGGGAAGACATCAAGCCTTTAATCAGCTCACTCGGCGCCTTGGCATTATCAATATGATATTTACCTTTGAGCCGCATTTTGGCGGAGCTTTGATAGACCATACCAAAGCTGAAATCTTCACGTGGCTCCCATAACACCCCGAGGTTATAGCTTGGGCTCAGACTTTGCTCGACGGCCAGATCCATTTGTCCAAAACGACCAAACGGATTCATGCCTTCCTGTGCGTTACAAATCCCCAGCAACAGAATATCGGTAATAATATCGGAGTTTTCTTTAAACGGGGTACAGACGACTTCATCAATCATCCGCAGCATCCCGATCAGGTCATTCGGGAAACGCAAGTCGGTATTCATGGCAATGGCCTGGTAGGACATCCCCACCGATGCCCCGACCGATAGCTCATCATTGACCTGATAGGCAATTGACGGTGATAGATAGGTAATCCGTTCCAGTGCCACCTGCTGCCCCATGAAGTTACCTGGGTTGCCATCTTCAGCACCAAAACCGGCAATTAACGGCGCATACATCGCAGTAGCAAAGGTGGTTTTAGACCCCGGCGGATTGTAGGCAATCCCTGCTGTTGGTGCGGCCAGTGGCATGCCTTCACCCAGATCAACAAACTTTTTCAGTACCGGCACATACAGCGATGCATATTCCACATCACCCGATACTTCACCTTTAAAGTCGGTACAAAAGTCAGCCAGAATTTCCGGTCCATCATGACAGACCAGTGGATCATCGGAATAACCAAATACGTTATAGTCGGCTGGCGCAGAAAACTCACGCTGTACATCAAAGTGCGCCAGCACCCCTTGTACATCGGTTTGCAAGCCTTCAATTTTAGTTAAGGCTGCCGGGTTAAAATGAATGGCACTAATGCCCGGTGGATCTGCCGTGACCGCGTTGCCCATGGTCAAGGAACGGATATCGACAGACAGGTTTTGTCCCAATTGTGCAAAAGCAGCACTCGAACAGCCCGATAAGATCAGCGCAGACACTAACGGGCGAAGTCGAATTATTTTCATACGACCAGCCTCTTAGCGAAGTTTCTTACCAAAGCCCAGAATATCGAGTGGGAAAGACAGACCTAAAGACACATCCGGTGCATCTTCTGTCAAACCAATACCAACAGTACCATTGACAATCGTTTCAGGAGAAACGCGCACCCCTAAAGAAATGGCCAGGGTAGAACTGGTCTGATCGGCCGGAGAATAAGACTCTCCTCCATCATACATAAATTCAGCACCAGTATTAAAACTCTGCTGATACGACATGGTCATTGAAACATCGTAGTTAAAGGAATAGGCAAAACCAAAGGCGAAACCACCACTAATGCCCGGCTCAAATTCCTCAATAATACGTGGGCCACGAACTTGGTTTAAGCCCGACTCTTTAAAACCATAATTGGCGGAGACCGAAGCGAATAACACCACTGGGTCGATATATTTACGCGTACTGGCTCCAATCCCTGCAGAATAATAGCCCTTACCGGTCGCAAGTTCGGTAGTGCTATTAATTTCATACGGGCTATCACCGGTTTTGGTCGAAAGATTTCCGAATAAAATTAGTGGCAAACGGCCGGCTTTTAAAGGGAAAGGTTCCCAGCGTGCGCCTAAAGAAATATCTCCCAGACCCGCGGTATTCGCATCTTTTAATTGATCGGTCTTGGCCACCAAAGGTAAAGAGGCGGTTAAGGTCAGGTTATCCAATAATCCATATTGAACGGTGAAAGTATTGGTCAATGCATGCGATGCATTTTCCTGAACACGTAACTGATAGATTTGGCCTTGCGCCATTTCCATATCAATCTGCGTATCACGATAATAGGTATAATCAATATCGTAATAAGATGAGATATTGCCTTTTTTGATTAAGGAATATTGGCGTTCATTGGAGGTAAAGACTTCTTCCAGATTGGCTTCTTTGGTAGCATCCCCTTCCTGCCGCTGTAACGCAGTTGATGCAGCCTGCTCAGCACTCGGTGCAGTCGCTGTTGCTGTTTCAATATTGGCCTCAGCAACTGCTTCAGTGCTAACTTCTTCAGGGCTTGAGTTTTCTGCTGGAGCTGTGGCTTCTGACGCAAGCTGCTGCTCTTCTACTGCTTCATATTGTCCTAATTGTGGCTCTTCTGCAGCATAAGCAGCTGCGCCCCAGACCATTTGGATACTGATGGCCAATACGGTTTTATTCATCCATTTAGATTTCATCTTCTTCCCTTCCAATTTTTAATTTTTTTTCGTTTTTAAAGTAAATATTTACTTACTTTTATAATAGAGTCTTAAAAAGTTGTACTGATGTTCGCCGAAATTCTCTGACTCAGGATTTATGTTTCGTTCTAAACGAATGGTCGAGGCTTTATCGGCAATTTTGTCCATATAGAATTGTGGATATTGAATATTGACAAAGGCATGATGGTTAACAGTGGCATCTTCAACATGGCGCATATCACTATCCTGTAAAGCCAAGAAGTCTTTACGATATTCAGGCGCCACATTAATCAGGAACAAGGTATTGTTTTCCCACACCTCTTTAAAACGCTGCTCATCAAAACTGATATTCCCCAGTGCCGGGTCGGCCACATAGACCCGGCCATCCTTATAGGCCTTATACACCACAAAATGCTTAAAACCGGCATAGGAAATCGGCACAATTGCGGGCTGGCCCTGCTTGACCAGATCTGAAAATTCCCCACGATAGCCGCCACTTTCCATGCCCAATGCAGCAACAAAACGTTTCATATCCAGCAAAGAGAAACTACGCCGTTCAATAATGCGCTCATATTCCCCATAACGTAGCAAACCACTCATGGTCTGCTGCTCTGTCAATCGGGTTCCGACATAACCATTTAACAGCGTGGTTAAAGCGGCCGATCCACAGCTATAGTCATAAGCCTGACGTACAATGCCCCGGAATTGATCTTGTAAAGCAGGTTGAATACGTACAGGCTCACGATGCATACGGGTAAAAGAAGAATTGCGGGAATCCAGTGTCTCCGTATAGCGTACGGTTTCCGGATGTTGTTCCTTTAAGTCGAAGGCTTGTGTGGCAGCGTAATACATCAATGCCGAGCCTAATGCGATCTCTAACATAATTTTTTACTTTTCAAGTTCCAGGCAGCTCTGCCAGTTCATTTTTTATTTTTAGAGTAAGAACTCTACTTCCATGTATTTAGCAAGATACCTTTTTTTTAGAAAAAAAACAGTATTTTTTTATATTTTTGCCAACTTTTACAGTTTTTGTGTAAAAAAAAGCGCGTGAAAACACGCGCTTTTTCAATAGAAGACTTAGTGACCACGAATAGTGATAACCGCCCCCGGAAGATATTGACCAGCCGCTGGGCTGAAATAGGTTTGCATACCTTGAATTTCAACATCACCGATAGATGCAGCATCTCGGCTACCTAAATGAACACCTTGTACATAGTGATCTTTAGCACCACCATGGCTAATCATCTGGATATAACCTTTGTCATCCGGGTTGCTGACACTTGCACCCATAACACGCACATCTTGTGTAATGGTTAAGTCATTCTTATCTGCATCGGCAATTTTAATACTTTCAATAAAGATCTCACCTGCTGCACGCTCAGCACTTGCCGTTGAGTTATCCAGAATACCCAAATTATTAATTTCAAGACCACCCTTCATCGTAGTATTCAGTTTAATCATCGCCCCTTGTGGCGCAGCACCTAACTGGATATTGGCTGTCATTGGGCCTGTCTTAAGCGATAAACCTGAAATAATCGCATTGTAGTTATTGTCGTCACCACCACGGCGAAGTGCTGAGGTTGAGCTTGCGCTGCCTTGCACACCCGAAGCAGTTACACCAATCTCACCAATTTTAATATCCAGACCAGACACATCAGCTGCGATGTTAATAAAGGCTGTGTTACCACCACCTGCACCGGCATCAGAGTCAATTTTTAAATCTGCCAAGTTACGAGAGTCAAGTAGATAAACACCTCCATCATCATAGTTAGCACCAACGACGATACCAAAGTTTTCATTCGCATCACCAGCAATGCCATTCCCTTGAATAACAATCGCACCAGCATTATCAATGGTACCATTTAAACCATCATTATCATGGATAAAGAGCTTTTCAATTTCAATTTTTGAAATACCGATACCAATCGATAAACCATCTTGACCTGTGGTTGCGCTAAGTGCTGAATCATCCATTGCCTGCATTGCAAATGCATTTGCACTTAATGCCATTGAAGATACTAAAGCTAGTTTAGTAAATGTTTTCATATTTACTCTCCCAAGAGTATTATTTTTTTGATTGTTACCACTCTTGTGCAGCGGGTTGATTATTTGTTTTTAGCAACCTGCTACGTATTTCCTTGAGCGGCTGGATAGCACTAACAAAGTTATCCCCCTGTCAATTTTTGTTCAACTGCTATTGATCATATTTTTCAGCTTGCCGATAAACGGTCATAAGCATTTTCTTGGCGCAGAATCAGGTAAAATAGATATTTATTGTTGATTTTCTCCAAATTTATGGCCACCTCATCTTTCTACAAACAAGTACTTTGTGAATCCTCCTATACCCCAGCAGAAATTTTAAAGGCGCTGGGTTCACTCTCACATCTTGTTTATTTAGAAAATAATGGCCAACCGATTATTGGCTTATCGGCAAAACATTACTACCTTATTCAACAAAATAAATGGCAGTATTTTAAGCAACACAGTTTTAATCATTATCTTGAAGAAACAGCAGCGCCTTCTTTAGATGACTTTTTGCAGGCAACTGGTTGTATTGGCGACAGTTATTTTAAAGGTGGGCTGATCGGTTTTATCAGCTACGATTATGCCGCCCAACAGCACATTCATACTCAAAGCAAAGCTCAACCGTGTTTATTTCTAGGACAATTTCACAGTTTTCTAACTCTGGAAAATGGGCACTGGTATTTCACCAGCGATGAGCAGCAAGCCGAATTTTTATTGACTTATATTCAAAATTTGTTGGCTCAAAAACAGGAGAATTCATTTAAATTAACTCAGGCCTGTACCGCACGCTGGAATAAAACTGAATATCAACAGGCCTTTAATCAAGTCCAGGATTATATTGTTGCAGGTGATTGTTATCAGATTAATTTAACCCAGGAATTTAAAGGTTCTGCGGAAGGATTATTATTAAATACCGCTGCAGATTTTTGGGCGCTAACCCATGCTCCTTATGCTGGTTATTTAAAAATAAATGACTTTGAATTACTTAGCTGTTCACCTGAATTATTTATTGATTTTCTGCCTCATCGGCAACTCCTCACCAAACCGATTAAAGGCACCATGCCACGCTATACAGATCCACGATTAGATGAACAATCTAAACAGACCTTAAAAAATTCTGAAAAAGATCAAGCTGAAAATGTGATGATCGTCGATTTACTGCGTAATGATCTGAGTGTCTATGCCGAAACCGGTTCAGTAAAAACGCCGAAGTTATTCAATATTGAATCATTTAAACAAGTACATCATATGGTGAGTGAAATCACCGCGACGTTAAAAGCAGAGATCAATCCACTAGATGTATTGCTGTCTGCACTTCCGGGCGGCTCGATTACTGGCGCCCCTAAAATTCGTGCCATGCAGATTATTGAAGAGCTGGAAGGTGCACCGCGTGGCGCGTATTGCGGTTCAATGGGTTATTTTAATTTTGATGGTACTGGTTCCTGGAATATTCTGATTCGCTCGATTCAAAAATATCAACACGAAGTTTCGTTATGGGCCGGTGGTGGTATTACCATTGCCTCTGATTGTGATGCAGAATATCAGGAATGTTTTGATAAGGTTTCGGCGATGCTGGATTTACTCAATACCTGGTACACACCTGAATAAATAAAAAGCGACTCAATTGAGTCGCTTTTTTATGAATCCCTCCCCCTTGAGAACCATTGTTTCTCACCTTTTCTAGAGGGAAGAGTTCCCTCCTTTATCAAAAGGGTTAGGGTGGATTTACTTAAGCCAAAATCTCGTTTTTCAAAGTATCCACTAAACGCTGGTTTTGTTCATCGGTACCGACGGTGATCCGAAGGAATTGGTTAATCCGTGGTTTGTTAAAATAACGCACAATGATGCCACGTTCACGCAATTCAGCTGCCAATTCACCCGCGTCTTTACTTGGCAGTGAAGCAAAAATAAAGTTGGCACTCGATGGCAATACCTTAAAACCCAGCTCAGCCAGCTGAGCTACCAGTGTTTCGCGACTCGCAATCACTTTCTGGTTCTGCGCTTCAAAGTATTCCTGATCTTCAAAGGACGCCACCGCTGCGGCGATTGCGAAACGATCTATTGGATAAGAGTTAAAACTGTTTTTTACCGCTTCCAGCGCAGCAATTAAATGCGGCTGGGCGATGGCAAAACCGACCCGTAAACCAGCCAAAGAACGCGATTTAGATGTGGTTTGACATACCACTAAATTCTCGTATTTTTCCACCAGGCTGACCGCAGATTCGGCACCAAAGTCTACATAGGCCTCATCAATCACCACAACTGAGTTTGGATTGGCTTGAAGCACTTCCTCAATGGCAGCCAGGCCCATATCAATACTGGTTGGTGCATTCGGATTGGTGATAATAATGCCGCCATTTGGCTGCTTATAATCATCCACCACAATTTCAAAATTGTCATTTAGAGGGATGACCTGGGTATTGACCCCAAAAAACTGGCTATAGACCGGGTAGAAACTATAGGTAATATCCGGATACAACAGCGGCAGATCCTGAACAAAGAAGGCTTTAAAAATATGCGCCAGCACTTCATCAGAACCATTGCCGACAAAAACCTGCTCAACCGGCACCTGCTGCTGTTTGGCAATGGCCTGTTTTAACTCAGAGGCATCCGGGTCTGGATACAAACGTAACGCATCCGCCGAGTTTGCCAGTACCTTCTGCACTGCTTCCACCACTTTTGGCGATGGCGGATACGGGTTTTCATTGGTATTCAGTTTAAGTAAATTCTGGATTTTCGGTTGTTCGCCCGGTACGTACGGTTCTAATTCACGTACTGCCGGACTCCAGAAACGCATTTGTTCGGTGGTGATATTCATTTTTAAATTCTCAAAGTTCTCTCTCCTGAGCAAGTTTTAAAGCACAGCTTTAAAATGAAGCGCAAGTGAGGGCTAGGGAGAGGTTTTCTATTTCTTTAATTACTGATAACGATAACGTGCTGATCTCGCATGTGCATCCAGGTTCTCTTGCTGTGCCAGTACATCCGCAGTTTTGGCCAGAGTTTTCACCCCTTCTTGCGAACACATGATCAGGCTAGAACGTTTCTGGAAATCATATACACCCAGCGGTGATGAGAAACGCGCAGTGCCTGAAGTTGGCAATACGTGGTTTGGACCGGCACAGTAATCCCCAATCGCTTCAGGGGTATAACGCCCCATAAAGATTGCCCCGGCATGACGAATATCTTCTGCCATCACTTGCGGATCATCCATGCATAATTCCAGGTGTTCAGGTGCCACCTGATTAATTAACTCAATCGCTTCCTGACGATCCTTCACCAATACCAATGCACCACGGTTTTCAATCGAGGTACGGGCGATCTCTGCTTTTGGCAATGCTTCTAGGTGCTTTTCAATCCAGCCATCAACAGCATTCAATAATTCTTCATCTGGTGTAATGAATACTGCTTGCGCGACGGTGTCGTGCTCGGCTTGCGACAATAAATCCATCGCCAGCCACTCTGCATTATTCTCACCTTCGGCATAAACTAAAATTTCCGATGGGCCGGCAATCATATCAATACCGACTTGACCAAATACCGCACGTTTTGCTGCTGCGACAAAACGGTTACCTGGACCGGTAATTTTGTCGACCGATGGAATGGTTTCTGTTCCATAGGCCAGCGCCGCGACCGCTTGTGCACCACCAATGGTAAACAGACGTGTCACGCCCGCTAAATAGGCCGCCGCCAGCACCAGTGGATTCAACTCACCATTCGGCGCCGGAACCACCATGATAATTTCAGGCACACCCGCCACATGCGCAGGCACTGCATTCATCAGCACCGAAGATGGATAAGACGCCAGACCACCCGGCACGTAAATGCCCACGCGGTCCAGTGGCGTGACTTTCTGACCCAAGGTATTGCCCAAGGCATCGACATAGGTCCAGCCATCCTGCTTTTGCGCCTGGTGGAATTCACGGATACGTGCTGCAGCCAGCTCCAGTGCCTCACGCACCTCACGATTCAATCCATCAAAAGCGGCTTTAAGCTGTTCCTGGGTCAGTTCTAGATCTGAAAATTGATGCGCGGGATGTCGATCGAACTGCTGAGTTAATTTAAGAACATGAGCATCACCATGCTGACGGACATCAGCAATGATTTGGTCTACGGTTTTTAACAGTTCTGGATCACTCACTGTTTCAAAAGCCAACAAGTCAGCAAACACCTGCTTGAAGTTCTGATCTTGAGTCGATAAACGTCGCATCAATTTACCCACAAGGTTGATATGGAAAAGATTAGTTTACCTGTTTTCAAGGCTTTTGTGGGTATCAATCGCGTATTGGGCCACGGACTTTTATGGAAAATTACTTTTGCTCAAATTGAAGAAAAGTATTAACAGGACTGTTCTCATAGACCGCCATAAAAAACCGCTCTCAAGAGCGGTCTTTTATTTGAACAACTTACGCCTGTTTGGCCTGTTCACGATCAGCCACAGCCTGTTCTAGCTGGGCAATAATCGGATTTAACAACGCCTGTTTACGTTTAAAACTGGCTTTATTGACGATTAAACGGGAAGATACTTTACAGATTTCTTCCAGTGGTTCTAAACCATTGGCACGTAACGTATTTCCGGTATCGACCACATCGACAATGTAATCACCCAGGCCGACCAGCGGTGCCAGTTCCATCGAACCGTAAAGCTTGATCACATCAACCTGTTCACCCAAGCTGGCATAGTATTGACGGGTCAGGTTCACATATTTGGTCGCAATTTTTAAGCGGCCTTTTGGACGAACCATACCGACTTTACCCGCTGTCATCAGTTTACAGTTGGCAATTTTTAAATCTAATGGTTCATAGACATTTTGTGCGCCATGTTCCATCAAGACATCTTTACCTGCCACACCTAAATCTGCTGCGCCATTTTCCACATAGGTCGGCACATCAGAAGCACGTAAAATCAGAATACGCACCTGTTTATGGGTGGTTGGAAAAATTAACTTACGGGATTTTTCAGGATCTTCCAGCAAGTTAATGCCCGCTGTTTCCAGCAGCGGCAGTGTCTCTTTTAAAATACGTCCCTTACTTAATGCTAAAGTTAAACCATGATCAAAATTGCCCATTACGTCAAAGTTTGGATCATCGTTTCTCATATCGCTCATTAACTTACTCGCTTAATTTGGGCACCTAAACCTTGTAACTTCGCTTCGACATTTTCATAACCGCGATCAATATGATAAATACGGTCAATCAGTGTTTCCCCTTCAGCCGCCAGAGCTGCTAACACTAAAGAGAACGAAGCACGTAAATCTGTAGCCATGACAGGTGCTGCAGATAATTTTTCTACACCGGTTACCACAGCATCATTGCCTTCAACCTGAATATTGGCGCCCATACGTGCCAATTCAGGAACATGCATAAAACGGTTTTCAAAAATCGTTTCAGAGATGGTGGCAAAACCACGACCAACGGCATTCACTGCCATCAACTGGGCCTGCATATCGGTCGGGAAATCTGGATGTGGCAAAGTACGGAAGCTGACCGCTTTCGGACGTTTACCCATCATATCCAGTTCAATCCAGTCATCCCCACGGGTGACTTCTGCGCCCATCTCTTCAAATTTGTCTAGCACCGATTCCAGCAGGGCCGGATCGGTATGCGTGGTTTTAATCTTGCCACCAGTAATGGCTGCCGCCGCCAGATAGGAACCGGTTTCAATCCGGTCCGCCACTACCGCATATTCACAGCCGTGCAGACTTTCTACACCAGTTACCACCAAAGTATCGGTATCCAGGCCTTCGATTTTGGCACCCATCTTAATCAGCATTTGTGCCAGATCGGTGATTTCCGGTTCACGCGCAGCATTCCGGATGGTGGTGACACCATCCGCCAGCACGGCAGCCATCAAGATATTTTCAGTGCCGCCTACGGTTACCATATCAAAAACCACTTCGCCGCCTTTTAAGCGGCCATCGACTTTGGCATGTACATAGCCATTTTCGACCTGGATTTCTGCACCTAAAGCTTCTAAAGCTTTTAAATGCTGATCGACCGGACGCGAACCAATCGCACAGCCGCCCGGGAGTGATACTTGTGCACTGCCATAGCGCGCCAATAGCGGTCCAAGCACCAAAATAGACGCACGCATGGTTTTAACGAGCTCATACGGTGCAAACTGGTTGTTCAGGGTTGAGGTATCGGCCACCACAGTATCGCCTTCATAAGACATGGTGATACCGAGGCCCGCAATGAGTTTAACCAGTGTGTTTACATCTTTCAGATTAGGCACATTGGTCAGGGTAATAGGTGAGTCGGCCAGAAGCATGGCAGCCAGTAATGGCAATGCTGCATTCTTTGCACCAGAAATGCGCACTTCACCTTCGAGCTTAATACCGCCCTGAATTAAAAATTTATCCATTAATTTATTAAGCTCCGAATAAGCTTGCTTTACGCCATTCTTCTTTGGTCATTGCTTTAATTGTTACCGCATGAACTTCACCGCTGGCGATCAAGGCATTAATCGGCGCATACACTGCCTGTTGGCGTGCAACAAGACGTTTGCCTTCAAACTGATCATCGACAATACGAAGATCAAATTTACCACCCTGCCCACTAACGACTACATCTGCCTCTGGAAAAGCAGCTTTTAAAATTTCAGCGAGCTGTTCATTATTCATCACAAGACCTCTTATAGGACCAACGGTGTAAAACCGGTCATTTTACTATAAATGAAAAAAATAATTCATTAGTCACATACATTATATATATAAAAAAAGAGGTTTTTTAAAAACCTCTTTTTGCCGATTGTTTCAGCTAAATCGCGACAGGCTGATAAACCAGCTGCATTTTGCGATGCTTGTCTAATTGGCGTTTTAATTTTTCTGACATTTTCTTAATCGATGTATACATATCATCAGCACAGGCCTGGGCAAACAGCTCCGTTCCAGGTAAACGGATAATCGCTTCTGCGATATGGTTGGCACTGCCTTTTTTAGAATGCTTATCGATCTGATGATCTTTACTGAGCTTCACCTGCATACTATTGACCTGATCCAGATGTTTGGTCATTTGCGCGAACTT
Organism: Acinetobacter sp. YH12117; assembly: GCF_013418865.1. NCBI lineage: Bacteria > Pseudomonadati > Pseudomonadota > Gammaproteobacteria > Moraxellales > Moraxellaceae > Acinetobacter > Acinetobacter sp. YH12117. The sequence goes on along the minus strand of NZ_VPBF01000025.1, from coordinate 3,423 downwards.
TGCTTTTATATTTTCTTCAATTGCAGGTGTAATTGATAAATGATGGCCACGAATTGTTATTTGCATAATTCTATCCCTCACCTTCGTTAGGATTAGACGAGTCATCATCAAAATGATTCACGTACAGGACCAGAACTGCTGCTCAGTGATACCTTCATGCAATCATTTTGACTCATCCTCATAGAAAAAAAGATTCATTATGTTGTCATAATGAATCTCTAGAATAGGCAGATTTTCAAAACTAGATCAAGACTTTTCTTTCAGAAGAAGATGGAATATGTAAAGATTCGCGATATTTTGCCACCGTTCTGCGCGCCACATCAATCCCCTCTTCTTTTAAAATATTAGCAATTGCGTTATCAGACAAAGGCTTACGTAAGTTCTCTTCAGCAATCAGTTTTTTGATCTTGGCACGAATCGCAGTTGACGATGCTTCACCACCCGATGTAGTGCCAACATGACTTGAAAAGAAATATTTCAATTCAAACAGGCCACGTGGGGTCAGCATATATTTGTTGGTGGTCACACGGGATACCGTAGATTCATGCAGCTCCACCTCTTCAGCAATATCGCGTAGCACCAAGGGTTTCATGCCTTCTGCGCCAATTTCCAGAAAAGTACGTTGATGTTCAACAATACAGGTGGCGACTTTGAGTAAGGTTTTATGCCGCTCATCAATACTCTTGATAAAGTTTTTGGCTTCCAGCATCTGGTTACGTAAATACTGATTGTCATCACTCTGATCGGCACGACGAATCATATTGGCATAAAACGAGTTAACCCGGAGTTTTGGCATAACATCCGGATTCAGCTGTACCTGCCAGCTGTCATTTTTCTTCATCACCACCACATCTGGAATCTGATAATCCGACTCTTTATCTTCAAATTCCATACCCGGATGTGGTTTCAGGGTTTTCAGCAACTCGACCGCACATTTCAGCTGATCGGTGTTTAAACCGGTCTGCTTGAGTAGTTTTGGAATTTCATTGCTGATTAATAACTCATAATGGGTCATCAGCTGCATGGCATCCTGACGGCATGGAGTATTCGCCGGCAGACTTTCCAGCTGGATCAACAGACATTCCGCCAGATGACGCGAACCAACCCCCACCGGCTCCAGCCGTTGAATATGTTTCAATACCACCAGCACTTCATCGTCTTCGATGTTATCTTCATACTCCATCGAATCGAGCAGATGCTGGACTGAAGCAGTAATCTCGCTGATATCGCTTTCCAGAAAGCCCTTATCATCCAGAGAATCAATAATGCAGTAAGCAATCAGCTGGTCAATTTTAGAAAAATGCAGCAGGTTAATCTGCTCCAGCATATGTTCTTTTAAACCCAGTACACCCTGACGGTTATCTTCACGCTCTTCATATTCTGGCGTACCCAAACTGGTCGGCTGATGGGTATAGACATCATCCCAGTCGGTATCGACCGGTAAATCATCTGGCAGATGATCGGCATTTAATTCATTGGTTAAGTCTTTTTGATCACGATCTGTATCTGCCACTGACAGACTCTCAACATCGGCCTGTTCTTCAACTTTCTCTAATAATGGATTACTATCGAGCTGTAATTGAATTTCTTGCTCAAGTTCTAAACTTGATAATTGAAGTAAACGAATGGCCTGTTGCAACTGGGGTGTCAATGACAGGGAGTTGGCAACTTTTAATCCCACTGATAACTTCATACTACCCACCTTTTTTAATACCGCATTTTATAAGCAATTTTTATGCCTGTTTTAATTTTTATAGCATGCTTTTATTAAAAAATATACAAAAAAATTTTCATAAAGAAAGGCCACCCGAGGTGACCTTCTGTAATTGCTGATAAATTTAGAACAATACTTTTGGCAAACGGATCTGAATAATTTCATTATCATCGGCCAGATTGGCATTTCGCCCACTTGAACTCGGGAAGTTATTATCATTCAGCACAGTAATCAGGTCTGGACCTTCAATGACAATATCTTCAATGGTCTGAAACGGAAAACCAAAGCGCTCGCCGGTCGCAATATCGCCCGCTCGCGCAGTGCCATAAAGTAAATCCGGATTGGCAATATCCATCAAATTGACCAGATCTTCTCTCTGCATATTCTGACCAGCGGCGCTGAGCGTGACTTTAATCAGCTTTTTATAGCCCAGCAGATCGTTTTCACTATCATCCCGTTCAATAATAATTCCTTCAGTCGGGCTATACAGCTGAAAATCACCAATCGCGGTGGCGCTAGTATGCAATGGAAAATAATAATATTTGCCTGTATAGGCTTTTTTTGCCAAATCAAATTCAGACACGATTAAACGATTAGAACTATCGTTCAGTAATGGCTTTTCCAACAGCGGATACAGATATTTTCCATCTTGAGAGATCGCCATGCCTTCAAAACCACCGCTACGCTGTACCAGTGGTTCAACAAAATTCAGCTGTTCTTTATTGAACTGATTCTGAGGTGAACGCAGCTCTTGCGCCGGATTCAGTGGATTCGGTAATGGAATTGGTGGACTCAGCAATATACCGTCGGCAGAAAAATGCAGTAAATAGGGTCCAAACTCATCCCCAATCCAGATCTTGCCATTCGGTGCACGCTGCATCGATTCCGGGTCAAAATCCGCCCCGGTTAACAAACGTTCGGCAGTATCTTGATGAACAATAGAAAAGGGAATGAGTTTATTCGGATCACGCAGCTGCACATAACTTAAATGCTTCACTTCAGTGTTAGTTGCTATTTTTGTTCTAAAGGTCGGTTGAATCACATGCAAACGCAGCAGATAGTCAGCCGAGTTATCTTGCGTGCCAAAACCATTGTCAGACATCACCAGATAAGTCCCATCATTATTTTTTAAAGCAGCCGAAAAACCTTGCACAGGCTGCCCAGAAAATGGCGGCAAAATTCCGTTTGCACCGGTCACATATGCACCGGAATCTGGTCCTTCTGCATAGGTGGCCACATCCAGTTTTGCAAAAGCCACCAAAGTTGGCTCATTGATCAAGGGTGTAAGCGTCACCTGCGCCTTTTCATCAGAATCATTACATCCGTTCAAACCCAACACAGCGGCCATAACAAGGCCAAGAGATCTTTTTTTCATAAAGTTTAAAAATAGCAATTGGGAAAACCATTCAAACAAGAAAAAATGACAGTGTTGGGATGATTCAGTGACAATTTAAAGACCGGTTTTTGCGACCGAATACTTGTCTTTCTATTTATTTGATCATGATGCTTAGATACTTTTCTGGGACTTATAATTCTTTAGCTTTATTAAAAGCATAAAAAAATCCCCCTGCTGTTTAAGCTCGGGGGATTTTGAATTAATGAGCTGGCGATGACTTACTCTCACATGGGTAACCCCACACTACCATCAGCGCTAAGAGGTTTCACTTCTGAGTTCGGGAAGGGATCAGGTGGTTCACTCTTGCTATTGT
>NZ_VPBF01000024.1:0-50676 GCF_013418865.1 Acinetobacter sp. YH12117 | reverse complement strand
TTCATATTGCATCTATTGCCCTTCTTAATTTACTCAGATTCGACTCTTTGGCTTCTGCAGGTAATCTACCCAAACATCTGGAAAGTTTAATGGAGAAATCTAATCGGTATGTTATACCTGAGAGAAGAGTGAGGAGTTATCCAAGGGTTGTAAAAGGAAAACCTCAAAAATACCCAAGAAAAAGCCAGTCAATCTCTTAACTGACTGGCATTACTCAATTGAGGACTTTTTGTTGATCTTTTAAGGCTGAACAGCGTGTTCCTGCAGATAGTTTTCAGTACGCTGCATCGCGGCCTGAATATTCTGAATAGCCACTTCTACATCTTTTAAGGTTTTGGCATTACCACCACTTAGCGCCTGACGCCATTTGCGTGCGCCCGGTAAGTTCTGGAACAGGCCCAGAATATGACGGGTGATAATCGACAGCGGTGCCCCTTCAGCCACGCGCTGTGCGATATATGGCATCATCTGCTGCATAATCTCGAAACGGTCCGGGAGGGGCAGATTCCAGAAATGTCCCAGTTCGGCCAGTAAATACGGATTGTGATAGGCTTCGCGGCCAATCATCACCCCATCGACATGCTGTAAATGTGCCTGTGTTTCTGCCAGGGTTTTAATGCCGCCGTTAATTTCAATGATCAGCTCCGGGCGATCCTGCTTTAAACGGTAAACATCTTCATAGCGTAAAGGCGGCACTTCACGGTTTTCTTTGGGTGATAGGCCTTGTAACAGTGCAATCCGGGCATGCACGATAAAATTATTGCAGCCGGTTTTGGCAACGGTATCGACAAAATGCAGCATTTCTTCATACGAATGCATGTCATCAATCCCGATCCGGTGTTTAACCGTGACCGGAATATCCACCGCATGACGCATTTCTGCGATACATTCTGCCACCAGATCAGGCTCGGCCATTAGGCAGGCGCCAATTTTATTGTTTTGCACGCGGTCGCTTGGGCAGCCGACATTCAGGTTAACTTCATCATAGCCCCAGTCTTGTGCCATTTTGCTACAGATGGCCAGATCTTGAGGATTGGAACCGCCCAATTGCAGCACAATTGGATGTTCTTCCTGATTAAAGTCCAGATGGCGTTTGGCATCACCATGAATAATGGCACCAGTGGTGACCATTTCTGTATATAAAATCACGTTTGGATTAAACAGACGCGCAAAGAAACGATAATCTCGGGTGGTCCAGTCCATCATTGGAGCCACGGAAATTCTTGGCAGTTGGATATTTTCAAGCGTATTTACATTTGACATTCAACAGCAAACCTTGCAACGACGGGAAACAAAACTGAGGCGCTATTCGCACAGATTGGGCAGCACAAGGCAGAGGGTTTTACTCACATCCACCGGGCGTGCAGGGGCGAGATAGTAGCACAAAATCCGGCTGACGAAAAAAGATTGTTGTTGGCTGTCCGAAGGTGGGAGGGTGAATATCCATATTTTAGCTTGCTGCTATTTTAACTGTTATATTGTTAAAATATAAATTATAATTATTGATATTAAGTTTAAGTTATTTTATAAATTAAATGAATACTCCCGAAAATGATCTTTAAATTCAATTAGAATATATAATCAAAATACATATATAATCTTCCCAGCTAGAATAAAAATAATAAAATTAATTCACTGGAAAAATTGACAATCAATTCAAAAATTATAGTTATTCTTTGATTTGTTTAAAAAAATATGTAATTCCAATGTAACAAGAAGCATTTTTCTTGCAAAATACCTATTAAATACTACATAAAATTACGCAAAATCCTTCAATATTACTATATTCAGAATAATAAATGGATGATCGTATGCCCCAGTATATTAAACTTGCTGAAATAATCTATAGAAATGTCGAGCAAAATAAGGACTTTAGAGGAGATATTATCAATGATTTAAATATGTTAATGATTGAGCTGCGTGCTGAAATCAAAAAAACACGTCTTAAATTATTGGTCAATTGCATCGACTTTAATGAGCTGATGGTCAACCCTTTATATGCCAACGAGCTGAAACTGGACTTGAGCATTGTGCCGAAAAGCAGCAATAAAGAAGAGTTTATACTCTGGTTGGCGACATTTATTCAGAAAATTACCGTTGATGAAGATCAGCCGAAGACCCCAAAGGGAAAGAAGATCAAAGTGCCCTTAATGAGCTTAGAACCGCTGGATATTGCAGCCCCTCCACAGATCTCGAGTGACAAGGAGCTGGAGCGGTATCAAACGGCGCAGATTGCAGATTAAGGTGAGAGGAAAGCACTATGTACATCAAGTTTTAATCTGAATCTCATCCATCTATTCAAACAAAAGGGAAGCCATTGGCTTCCCTTTTGTTGATTCAGCTTGTATGAGTGCAGGACAATTAAGCCGGAATAGATTCTGCAATGGCTTCACGTGCCCAGACCCGGTTGTGACGAATCGCTTCTTTAAAGCCTTCCGCCACATTCTGGAAACTGGCATCGCTAAATACGCCTTCATCTGGCGGTAGACGCAGATGTTCCAGCAGCTCGGCTTTATCCCCTAACAACACCACCGGTTTTAAATGTTTATAGGCTTCAATCACATAATGGCAGGCCACACCATCGCGCTTAAAGGCATCCAGATTGTTGCCATCCAGCACAATCACTGCATCATACAGCACTGAGGGTTCGGCCTGCTGCATCCCATCGGATGGAATCATGTCATCTTCAATGGTGGTGGTTGGGGCAGGGGTGGGTGTCAGAAAATCCAGCATCACATTTTCTTTTAAGGCCCATTGATGAATCGGCTCAATATTGTCGGTGGCGGCATGGGGATGTACCAGTACCGCGATTTTACGGCCTTCAATATTCGGCGGTAAAAATGCCGTCATGGATAACTTGGCTGAGGTTTTTTCCTCGGGTAGATCAGGCGGCAGCTGGCTTTCATCTAGTGCAATGCCGAGTTTATCGGCGACCATTTTGGCCAGATTGGCATCAATATTGGCCAGCATATTGTGCACCACACGCTCACGGATAGGTTTGCGCTGCACTTTACTCAGCTCAAAGACATAGGCATCGACCACGTGTTTCTGTTCAGGCAGGCTCAGGCTTTTGAAATACAGACGCACCTGCGAAAAGTGATCGCTAAAGGATGGACTGCGCTGACGGATTTTATGCCCGTCAATGCGTTCCTGATAGCTTTCAAAACCGCCACCTTTGGCTGCGGGTGGGGTTTCTCGTGGCCAGTCATTGTCAATCGAGTTGGGCTGATACGCCGCCTGACCGCGATGAACCCGGCTCTGATGGATGCCATCGCGCTGGTTATTGTGAAACGGACACACCGCCTGGTTAATCGGCAGCTGATGGAAGTTCGGACCCCCTAAACGGCTGAGCTGGGTATCGGTATAGGAGAAAATCCGCGCCTGCAGCAGTGGGTCATTGGTGAAGTCGATTCCCGGCACAATATGCGCCGGACAGAAGGCGACCTGTTCGGTTTCATCAAAGAAATTGTCAATATTGCGGTTGAGCACCATCCGGCCAATCGGAATGACCGGCACCAGTTCTTCCGGAATCAGCTTGGTCGGATCAAGCAGGTCGAAGTCAAAGCTCATTTCATCTTCCTGCTCCACAATCTGCACACCCAGTTCCCATTCCGGATAGAAACCGTTCTCGATGGCCTGATACAAATCGCGGCGATGATAATCCGGGTCTTTCCCGGCAATTTTCTGTGCTTCATCCCAGACCAAGGCGGCCATACCCTGTTTCGGGGTCCAGTGGAATTTCACAAACACCGATTTGTTTTCGGCATTAATAAAGCGGTAGGTATGTACGCCAAAGCCCTGCATACTACGGAAGTTTTTTGGAATACCACGGTCGGAAATGGCCCAGATCACCGCATGTGAGCTTTCTGGCACCAGCGAAACAAAGTCCCAGAAGGTGTCATGTGCACTGGCACCGGTTGGAATTTCGGTATCTGGTTCCGGTTTTAAGGCATGCACAAAATCCGGGAATTTCATGCCATCCTGAATAAAGAACACCGGGGCATTGTTGCAGACCATGTCATAAATGCCTTCCTGGGTATAGAACTTGATGGCAAAGCCGCGAATATCGCGTACCGTATCTGCCGAGCCGCGCGGCCCTTGTACGGTCGAGAAGCGTACAAAGACTGGCGTTTTATGTTCTGGGGTAGTTAGAAAATGGGCTTTGGTATATTTTTCATTGCCCGGATAGGCTTCAAAATAACCATGCGCACCGGTGCCACGCGCATGCACAATACGCTCCGGAATCCGTTCATGGTCAAAGTGGGTCATTTTTTCATGAAAAATAAAATCTTCGAGCAGGGTGGCCCCGCGAATGCCAGCTCTGAGGCTGTTCTGGTTATCGGCAATTTTAACGCCCTGATTGGTGGTGAGCGCCTGTTGTGTCGCATCACTGCGATACGGGTCTAATTGAACGGATTTATCATTACTGTTCTGTCGGTTTGCCGCATCTGCGCCGGCCATTTCACTCGGTTGTTGATCTTTTTTCATTGTTGCTGTTCTCCGTAATTAACTTTTATGATGCATTGGGTCGAGCGCCTGCGACAGCGCCGGGAAAAGGGCCTGGCTGTATTGCTGGGTACACCAGCGTCCGGCATCGCTGGCAGATTTATGCGGGGCCAAATAAGGCAATAGCTGCCGGATTTTGTCGTCAAAAGATGAGGCCTGGGCGTATTTGAGCTGAATTTCTTCCAGCTCCAGCTCGGCCATATAATTAAAATAATCGCTGGTTTTAAAATGGTCTGATGTACTTTGCAGCGCAGATGGGGCAGGATGCTGTGCTGCGGCATCTCCCAGAATCCAGTCATAAATAAACTGCTGTTCGGTACGGTTAAACAGCCCGAACATCTGGCTTTCCTGCTGATGAATCAGACGCCAGAATTTACTCTGCTCCGGGTCCTGACCTAAACGGATCCAGTCGGTTTCCAGCAGCTGCTGGATAAAACCATCCACGCCTTCGATGGTTTCCAGCCATTGGTTGATGCTGCGGTTGGTAAAAATACATTTATTGTCATGAATGAATTTGCCCATCAGGGCTTTATGCTGGAAAATTTTCTGGATAATGTCGTGCAGATGCAGCCGCTGCAGGATTTTTTCTTCGTTCATGCCTTGCTGGCTTAAGGCATAGCCCAGCTGAATCAGGCGCAGATATTGAGCCTGCTGTTTTTCGTCCGGGGCCAGACTGGCAATGGCATGTAGCACGGGCGTATGCCGTGATGTTGAACGCTGCTGTGGCTGAAAACAGCGGGTGTGAATACCGAGTTCTTTTAGTTCATGCGCAATGATCAGCTGATGCAGCGAGCACAGCTGTTTGCCAATATGAAACCCTAAGATCAAAGGCATGAAATCGGTAGGGCAGTACGCCAGTGCCAGCTGAATTGCAGCCTGATGAAAATAGCCATCTTCCAGACCGAGTACAAAGTTATCTAGCTGCAGGGTTTCAAGCAGTGCATTGAACTGATACAGCTGATGCTGCTGCGTGTGACCATAGGCCAGAGCTTGCAGATACAGCTGAATCAGCTCGGTATAGCGCCGGTCATCCCAGTGCTGGCTAAAACTGTAGAGCCAGGCTGCCTGCGCACGCTGGGTCGGGGCAATCTTGATCAGAAACTCATAAGCATCGGACAGGCAGTGAAAATATTCGCGTGGCTGTCCCCAGGCACGGCGCTTTAAATAATATTCAAATTCGAGCTGGGCTTGCTGTTCATGCTGGATCATCCAGTGCTCCAGCTGATCCAGCTGGCGAGGGAAATCGGGTAGGGCCAACGGCAGGGTTTCAATTTCATGTTTTAAACTGAACAGGGCTTTTTGTTGTTTGGCGGTGGGAGCAATATCGGCATCTAAATAAAAGGACACCAGATCAAAATAGGTTTCAGGCACATCATTGAGTATGTCTAATAATCTTTGTTTGATGACCGTTGGCATTATTCTGCTCCATGATTTAACCCTAGAAAACAGTAATCTAGTTGGCTGTAAACTTAAGCCTGAGTTGTGTGCCTTCATGTAAAGTATGTATATGGGCAATTAACCTATAGGTATAAAAATCAGAGGGTTATATTTTTAGTTTTAAAAAATAAATGAAATGTTACTTTTCAGAAAAAAGCACTGAAAAAGAGCTATGTTTAAATCGGAAGGAATAATTATATTCAGGATGGGTATAAATGAATAAATGCTGCCAGTTACTTGCCAAAAAGAAATTAAAAGTCACCTTTATTGAAAGTGCTTCGGCAGGGTATCTGGCCTATCGTTTTTCATTAAATAAAAATTCAGGCGATATTTTAAATGGTAGCTTGGTCTGTTATGACGCCAATTTAAAAGTCAGTATTTTAAAAATTTCAAAGAAATTCCTGGAAAAATACTCTCCTGAATCTGCCGAAGTGACAGAACAGCTGGTTTTAAAAGCCAAACAGATCATTGATTCTGATATTTTTGTTGGCTGTACCGGTTTATTAAAACGTGGTGGCTCTGAAACTAAGGAAAAACCGGTCGGAACATTTTTTTACTGTATTTCGTATCAGAATAAACTGCATCATTATCGCTGTGTATTTAATGGCACCAAAAGGAAAAAACTGGAACAGCTGTCGCGGGCAATTAGTCAGAGTATTATTGAAGTAGTCAAGCAAAAATAATAGGAATATATAAATCAAATAGACAACCCAAAATAGAAAATCTGCAGAGATAAAACCCTTAGATATAAAAAAGTTATAGGTCATAATGACCTATAACTCTGAACCGTATTAGAACCAGACTGAGGGCAATCTAGTTTCTATCCCAGGCATCTTTAATCGCGTGCTTGGCCTGTTCCCATTTTAAGCGAGAATCTGCTTTAAACTCTTCCCAGCGCTGTTTCAGGTCGCCTTCAGAACTTTCAAAGTCGCGATCTGTGCCATATTCACTGCGGGCACGTGTACCGAGGTCATAAGCAGAAGATAAGTCCCGATCATAATCAATATCTGGGATATCTCTTTTAAAATCATTGTAGTAAGGACGGTCTGCATGGTTGTCACGCCAGTACCCATGTGGATCATTTGCATTGTTGACCATGATCATCTCCTTCGATTATTTATAATAAAAATAAGTGAAAAACAAAAAATGGTTTTACATATCTTCATCATCTAAGAGATTGTTTTGCTGCTGCGCATTCTGGTTATGGCGTTGTTGACCATATTGCTGCGGTTGTTGCTGTTGCTGCTGGCGGTTTTGTTGCTGACCAGGCTGTTGCTGTTGTTGGCGCAGCTGATCCTGTTGCTGATCATTTTGCTGGCGCTGTTGCTGGTTTTGTTGTTGCTGCTGGTTACCCTGATGTTGTGGCTGTTGCTGCTGTTGATCTTGCTGGCGTTGCTGATTGCCTTGTTGCTGGTTATTTTGCTGTTGTTGAGGTTGCTGTTGCTGCAGACGGTCTTGTTGCTGCTGATTGCCTTGCTGTTGAGGCTGCTGTTGCTGTTGGTTTAAACCATTGTTTTGATTTTGCATTTGAACACCTCTTTTATAGATATCGACGCTATCGCTAGCGCGCTGAAATCATCTGAGAAAAACAGATAGCTTCTTTTTAACATGAAACATCTCATGAAAAACCCTGGCTCTGTTACATCTTATTTAGTTGTAAGCGGTGATTTTAAGCCGGCATTTTTAATTGGCTGTCCTACATAAGATTTTTAAGAATGTAATCTTTTGTGTAATTACATTTTTCGCGATTTTATATATAACTTTACATTTCTTTATTTTAAGTAGCTGCTAGATAAAATGTGTTTTAAATATATTTTAAGCTCCCATATTTTTTATTTATTTTATTTAAATAAAAGGAAAATACTCGGATTTATTTGTGCTGGAAAATAGACGGGTAATAAATAAATTGAAGGATCAAAAGGTTGAGAGAAAATAAAAAAACCATTACATTGATGCAGTAAGACAAGAAAAAGGATAACAAAGATGCTGGTGGTTGAGGAAATTTACCGCAGTAAAAAGAATGAAAATTCGGTGCATTTTAATCTGAAAATACAGCGTAGTCTGAGCTGGTTTAAAAAAGCCCTGAGTCTGGATCAGGAGCTGGATTTTAAATTTATGAGTTTATGGATTGCCTTTCAGGCCATTTACCGTGAAGATGCGGCCAGTCCACCCGCTGCGCAGTTACAGCAGTTTTTTCAGCTTCTGCACCAGCAGGATGAAACCCGAAAAATTGATTATGTGTTATGGGAAAAATACCAGCAGCAGATTCAGGCCCTGTTGGCACATCCCTATACCCATCCGGAATTCTGGGCCTATCAGCATTTACAGCTCACGCGCGATGAATGGCAGCAGCGTGCCGCACAAGAGCAGATTGATCTGCAACAGACCTTGCAAAATAAACAGTCAGTCGCTTTGCTGATGGCGGTATTTAAACGCTTTGACAGTCTGCGTCACCAGTTTGCCAGTGGCGGTGCCAACTATAACAGCCTGCTAAACCGTGACATTCTGGCTGGGGCAACCAGTATTTTTGCTGCCTTAATTCCATCCTTTATTCAGATTCTGCTGGAATATCCGGCCAGTATTGATTCGGCCCAGCCGCATTATCCGATGGTGCAGGTGTCTTAAACCTGCCTGCACGATTTATACAGTTTTAAGCCAGTTGCTGGCGGCGCAGATGTTACTGATCTAACCAGGCAAAACAGGCCGAGCAGAGCACCAGGGTTAAACCAACCAGACAGCTCATGCTCCAGCCGCCATGATGCCAGGCGTAAATGCCCAGTGCAGAACCGCAGGCGCCGCCAATAAAATAGCTGGTCATATAGACTGCGTTCAGGCGCGATTTGGCATCGGGGCGTAAATGGAAAATCACGTTCTGGTTACTGGTATGTACACTGGCCAGACCTAAGTTAATTAGGCCAAAACCAATGATATAGCTCCATAAATACTGCGCGCCGAAATACAGGAAGCTCCAGCTGACCGCCAATAAAGAGAGTCCGGCCCAGGTGATCAGCTTGCCATGGCCGCGGTCGGCAATTTTGCCAATTTTTTTGGTGGAGAGTGCGCCGAATACCCCAATTAAAGTGACTAAACCGACTGCGACATCGGGCAGACCAAAAGAGGAGCCAAGTAACACCGCAATGGTGGAAAACAGCACGCTCATGGCGGCAAAGGCACTGGCACCAATCAGGGCGCGATAGACCAGCCGTTTTTCCTGGCGGATCAGTTGCAGCATCGAATGCAGGATTTTGCCATAGGCCATACGCACCGTCGGAATATGCGGCAAGCGTTTTTTCAGAATAATCGCCAGTCCTATCATCAACACGCCACTGATGATATAAATCAGCTGCCAGCCATATAAATTGGATAACAGTCCGGCCAGACTGGTCGACAGTAAAATCCCGACCAGTAAACCACTCATCAGTAGTCCGACCACTTCGCCCATTTTCTCCGGCTTGACCGACATGGTGGCAAACGGAATCAGAATCTGTGCGGCCACTGAAAATAGCCCGGTCATGATGGTGCCAATCCAGAGCATTGGCAGATTCACTGAAAAAGCACATAGAAACAGGCCAAACGCGGCCAGAAACATCAGCAGCGGAATGAATTTGGTTTTATTGACGGTATCGCCAACTGGAACAATAAATAACAGCCCCAGTGCATAGGACACCTGGGCAAACGTCACTGTGAGCGCGACTTGGGATTCGGGCACCTGAAAATAAGTATGAATCGAGTTAATCAGCGGCTGGCAATAATAGTTGGCCCCAGCACACAGACCGCAAGCCAGCGCCATAAGCCAGAGCAGGGTTTTATCCTGACTAATATCGGGAGAGGTGTTCATACAAGGTCCAGTTCAGGTCAATTCATTCAATCGCATCTTCGGCAATATTCAGCATGACGGCCAAAGATCACCATTTGCAACATTCTTTTTGCACGTGCGAGATACATGCGTAGCAGTCCGGAACAGGCTGAGCTGACTGATCATGGATCAGGCCATCAGCTTTTTCTTGGACAGGCTAATCATCATCACCCCAATGATATTGAGGGCGCAACCCAGCCATTGCCAGGCATTTAAATATTCATCTAAAAACAGGGTGGCCAGCACAATGGTCAGAATCGGGCCGATAGAGGCGATCATGGCCGAATGAGCGGCTCCCAGGCGTTCGATACTTTGCATTAATAAAATGGTTGGCAACACCGTGACCAGAATACCCAGTCCAATGCCATAGGCATAGACGCTGCCCGGTAATTGACTCAGCCGTTGCAGTGGCTCCGGTACGGCCAGCAGATAATGCAGTAAGGTGCCGAAACAGGCCACACTTAGCGCCAGGCCGGTAAAATTCCAGCTGCCAAATTTCTGGATCAGCCGCGGCGTCACCAGTAAATAGGCGGCAAAAGCCACCGCACTGGCAAATACCAGACTGGCACCGAGCCAGAAGGAATGGCCATCTGGCATGTTTTGCTGTTCTTGTAACATCACCAGTACCGTTCCACCATAACTGAGCAGCAAGGCCAGTATCGTTTTCAGGCTTAAGCGCTGCTTGTAGATCAGGCTGCTGGCTAGAACGGTTAAGGTGGGATACAGAAACAGGATAATCCGTTCCAGTGAGGCGCTAATAAACATGAGCCCCAGAAAGTCGAGCCAGCTGGCAAAATAATAGCCGAGCAGCCCGGCAGCCACGAGCAGTATCCATTCGCGCAGCTGAATCTGTGCATTACGATGCCGGTTAAACCAGCAGATCAGCAGGAAAAACGGCAGCGCACTGGCCATCCGCAGGGTCATTAAGGTAGTGGCATCCACCAGAGGTGAAAGCGCATAAGCCTGCTTGATAAAAATAGCCTTGGTGCTAAATAAAAAGGCCGCGCACAGTGCAAATAGTGAACCTAACTGCGTTCTGGTCAGGGAAATGGACATATTCAGAGCAATTTAATCAAGAGGGCAGGTGTCACCAGATTTTCATGCGTTGAGTATAAGCTGTCTGCTCGAAGAAATGAATGTGTAAAGATAGGCTTTATTCTCATTTTATGAAAATTTTAAGGTGATTTTTTTAAGTTAAATACCTGTTGATTCCTTATAGGTAATTGTTGCACAAAAATAGTGCAAAATACGCAAATTTAAGCAGTTGCGCTGCTTTATTCATCATCAGGCAAAATGATCAATAAAAAAACTTTTAATTTTTTATCGCATTTTCACAGCCAGATGTATGGGTTAAGGCCAGATCATCAGGCAGGAAATCATTTAGCCAATTGATGCATTTGACGAAGGATTTACTTTTCTGCCCGAACATTGGGCAGTTTTGACCAATTTCTCCTGGATTCTTCTGTGATTAAGATGTCATTTTAGTCAATCATGAACTGGATATTCATTTTTTGCTGCGAAAAAGCCGTTCATTATTGGTATTTATCAGCCTGTTGTAAGCCGGCACTACACGATAAGATTTGTCAAAACAATCAATTTTAAGGAAAGAAAAAACAAAACAGGACGCAATTCGCTGTAAAAAGTCAGGAGCTGTGCTGAAAATTTATACACCTTATTTCCAGAGCGTCGCCATGAAGAATAGAAAGCCAAACTGATCAATTATATCTGCCACCCTTCTTTTTATGAATCATCAGTTCAAAATATGGGTATTTATTAAATAAATATTGGGTGGTAATTTAAAAAAGTTCAATTAGAATCCAAAAATTCAACAAGGACATAACCTGAGGGGAAGCATCGTTTCGGCGATGTTTACTTAAGAAAAATTAGCTTGAGGAACGCTCATGCAGATCGGAATCCCAACCGAAACTGTCGTCGGTGAAAATCGTGTCGCTGCAACGCCAGAGACAGTAAAGAAGTTGATCAACGCGGGTCATAGCGTGGTTATTGAACGTGGTGCAGGCTTAAAAGCTGCCTATATCGATAGCGCCTATGAGCACGTAGGTGCCAAAATTACGGATGATGCCTATACCGGCAGTCAAATAATTTTGAAAGTTCGCGCACCGAAAGGTGAAGAAATTCAAAAACTTGCTCCTAATTCTACCGTAGTGGCAATGTTTGACCCATACCGCAATACTGAACTTGACCAATTTGCTGCACAGCAGGTGTCTGCATTTGCCCTGGAATTATTGCCACGAACCTTGTCCCGTGCGCAAAACATGGATGTGCTGTCCTCACAAGCCAACTTGGCCGGTTATAAATCGGTATTGCTGGCTGCAGCTGAATACCAGCGTATGTTCCCGATGCTGATGACCGCAGCAGGGACAGTTAAACCTGCCCGTGTCGTGATCATGGGTGTTGGTGTTGCCGGCTTGCAAGCGATTGCGACCGCAAAACGTCTGGGTGCGGTGGTAGAAGCCACTGACCTGCGTCCAACTGCCAAAGATCAGGTTGAATCTCTGGGCGGGAAATGGCTAGACGTGCCGATGTCTGAAGAAGAACAGCAAAAAGCCGCTGATGCTGCCAAAAATGGCTATGGCTGGATGCCGGGCGAACAGTACATCAAAGATCAGGCCATTATTGTCGATAAAGCCGTTTCCAATGCTGACATCGTGATTACCACAGCGCTGTTACCAGGTCGTGATGCACCGCGTTTAATCAAGGCGGAAACTGTGGCCAAGATGAAACCGGGTTCAGTCATTCTGGATATGGCGGTAGAAACGGGTGGTAACGTTGAAGGTTCTCAATGCGGTGAAACCGTGGTGACCGACAACGGCGTGAAAATTCTCGGTGTACCGAATATTCCATCAACGGTCTCTACTGAAGCATCGGCGCTGTATGCACGTAATGTGCTGAATTTTGTGGAAACCCTTTTTGATAGTGAAAAGAATTTTGCCATCAGTCAGGACGATGAAATTCAAAAAGCCCTACTGGTTACGCACGGCGGCCAAGTGCTGTTGAAACGAGGTTAAGGAGAACAGTCATGGTTGAAACAATTACAATTTTTGTCCTGGCCATTTTCGTAGGCTACTACGTGGTTTGGGGGGTTACACCTGCATTGCATACGCCACTGATGGCGGTAACCAATGCGCTGTCTTCGATCATTATCGTGGGGGCGATGATTCAAACGGTCGGCTTGCCTGTGTTAGGTGTGGATGCCAATGTGCAGTTCCAGAGCATTAACGTGGTGAGCGTACTTGGTGCGATTGCAGTATTCCTGGCCAGTATTAATATTTTCGGTGGCTTCGCAGTGACTGCGCGTATGCTGGAAATGTTTAAACCAAAACAAAAGAAAAAAGAGGGCTAATTGATGGAATTTATTCGAGACTATGCGGATTGGTTCTACCTGATTGGGGCTGTCCTCTTTATTTTAACTTTACGAGGCCTGTCTGGGCCAAAAACGGCGATTGCTGGTAACCGTTACGGCATGATCGCCATGGCGATTGCCGTATTGACTACCTTCTTTGTGGCGGATCATCCGGTTATCTGGATGATTGTGGGGGCGATGATTCTGGGTGCCATTGTCGGGATTGCCCGTGCGCGTACCGTACCGATGACGCAAATGCCAGAAACCGTAGCACTGATGCACTCACTGGTCGGTCTGGCAGCGGTGTTAATTGCAATTGCAGCGATTATTCATAACAACAAGCTGGTTGAACTGGGTCCAGAGCTGTTGGCAGCCAATGGCGTCAGCTTCCATGAAATGAGCAAAGTGCATTTGTTTGAATTGTTCGTGGGCTGTTTTGTTGGTGCGATTACCTTTACTGCATCGGTATTTGCTTACGGTAAACTGGCAGCGAAAAAATGGGCCAAGACCATTTCGGGTGGCTGGGTTAAACCGGTTCAGGCACTGATTTTCATTGCCATGCTGGGCTTTGGGATTCACTTCTTCTTAAGCGGTAGCATGACCTCGTTCTGGGCCATGACCGCACTGGCTTTAGCCTTTGGCTGGGTCTGGATTGCCCCAGTCGGTGGTGGCGACATGCCGGTGGTGGTATCACTGCTCAACTCCTTCTCGGGCTGGGCGGCAGCAGGGATTGGTTTTACCTTGGAAAACAACATGCTGATTGTGGCGGGTTCACTGGTTGGTTCATCAGGTGCAATTCTGTCGTACATCATGTGTAAAGCCATGAACCGTTCAATCATCAACGTTTTGTTTGGTGGTGCGATGGGTGGGGCGGCAGCGCCTACCGCAGGTGCGGGTGAGCAGGTACAGCGTAACTACCGTTCAGGTTCTGCAGATGATGCTGGCTTCTTAATGTCCAATGCGGACAGCGTGGTGATTGTGCCGGGTTATGGTATGGCACAAGGCCGTGCGCAAAATGCGGTGAAAGAACTGGCCAACTTGCTGAAAGAGCAGGGTGTAACGGTGCGTTTTGCGATTCACCCGGTGGCGGGTCGTATGCCAGGTCACATGAACGTCTTGCTTGCTGAAGCCGACGTGCCGTATGAAGACATTCTGGAAATGGACGAGATTAACTCGGACTTCCCGGCAACGGATGTGGTATTGGTGATAGGTGCCAACGACGTAGTCAACCCGGCAGCCAAAGACGATCCAAACTCGCCAATTTACGGTATGCCAATTCTGGAAGCACATAAAGCACGTACCATTATGGTGATCAAGCGCTCAATGGCGACTGGTTATGCAGGTCTGGACAATGACCTGTTCTATAACGACAAGACTATGATGGTCTTCGGTGATGCCAAGAAAGTGGTTGAAGACATGACCAAAGCGATTAACGGTACGGGTCACTAAGACGTCCGATACCCGCGTTCAAAATCCCCCTCGATTGAGGGGGATTTTTTATATCTGTGACTAAATAGAATCTTTTATTACATACGATTCAATCTTTGGGTTGGGGGGGAGATCGAGAAGCACTGCCGAGAGGTTTAAGTTCAGCTATTGGGAAGTGGAAAAATCAGTCGGTGTCTGGATTCAGCTGTGACCAGCTCTTATTTTGACCCAATAAAAAAGCGACCTTCAGGTCGCTTTTTGGGAAATCTTAGTTTACAGATTCAGGTGCTGTACGCCATAAGCTTTCTAGGTCGTAGAACTTACGGGCAGTTGGAAGCATGACATGTACCACCACGATACCCAGATCAATCAAGATCCATTCAGCATCGCGTTCACCTTCCATACCAATCGGGCGGAAGCCTGCTTTACGTGCTTCTTCAGCAACGTTATCAGCAAGAGATTTAACATGACGGGTTGAGGTGCCGCTAGCAATCACAATAGCATCTGCAACATTGCTGATGCTGCTAACATCAAGCTCAACAATTTCTTTGGCTTTTACATCTTCAAGGGCATCGCGCACAACTTGCAGGCAAGCGTGTACGTCATTGTTTGGGGAAGTCATTGCGAGATCGTGAGAATTAGAAGCGCCGGGCGATGGTTCTAAATTCATAAAGGGTATAATTTCCTGACAATTATTCATTGTCTAATATAGCGGCTTTGAGCCTAAATTTCAAATCTATGACAGTGCCGAATTATTGATATTCGGCAAAGTATTTGTTTTTCCACGCAAAGGAATTTGCTGAATCTTTGCTCGGTCGATATTCCGCCGCCACATAGCCTGCATAGTTACTGTGTTTGAGCCAGTCAAACACTTCCGCAAAGGCAATATCGCCGGTATCCGGTTCATGACGACCCGGGCAGTCGGCAAACTGGATATGGCCAATCTGTTGGATATTCTCGATCAGTCCTTCCAGTACGTTTTCACCCATCATGGCCATGTGATAGCAGTCATACTGCATTTTTAGCGCCGGATGTTGCACCGCTTCAAGCATCTCTTGGGCCTGGGCAATGTTCTGTACTAAAAAGCGCGGCATGTCGGTGCCATTAATCATTTCCATTACCGGCTGGATCTGCTGGCTGCTAAGCATATGGCTGGCCATTTTCAGGTTCTCGGCCAGTGTTCTGAGGCAAGGCAGCAGATCGGCATCCTGAGGCTGTTTACCAGCCAGAATATTGACACTTGGCACTTTGAGTGCAACCGCGTATTCAATGGCCTGTTCAACGGCATGACGAAACTCGATTTCCTTGCCCGGCACACCGGCCAGCCCGTTGCCGCCTTGCATTAAATCTCCGGCCGGAACATTAATCAGGCACAGCGTCAGTTCATGCAAGGTTAGCTGGCTTTGAATCTGCGCAATGCTCAGTTCATACGGAAACTGGATTTCAACATGCTGGAAGCCGTGTTGTCTGGCCAGTGCAAAGCGCTCAAGTAGCGGCACTTCAGTAAAAATCATAGAAAGATTTACGGCAAGTTTCGTCATAAACAATGTCCTGCATTCCCTGTGCAAAGGGTGAAATTAAGTGGTCTGTTCCACCTGTTGAATGACCGTGGATAAATCTGCTTCCGCAAAGCCTTTGGCCTGATGCGCTTGCAGTTGTTGCAAAGCCTGCTGTGCCACCGGAATATTCAGCTGATAATGCGCAGCCAGGGTCAGGGCATTGTTCAGGTCTTTGGACAGGGTCTGGACTTTCCACTGCACCGGTTCAAAGCTATGACTGGCCATGCGCGGGGTTAGAATCTGAAACGGTTTGGAGTCAGCAAATCCACCGGCCAGTGCGGGTGCCAGTAAAGTGGTGTCTACCCCAGCTTGAGCTGCAAGCGCGACAGCTTCGGCAATCAGGGTACTGTTGGCCGCGACAATCAGCTGATTACAGATTTTGGTGGCCTGTCCGGTGCCACTGGCGCCCATACGGGTCACGCGCTGTGAGAGCACATTATAAATCAGGGTCAGTTTTTCAATGGTGGCGGCATCACCGCCGGCAAAGATAACCAGGGTGCCTTGTTCTGCGCCCGCTGTGCCGCCCGACACTGGTGAATCAATCCACTTCACCTGCTGACGGGCTGCCTGTTCAGCCAGTGTCAGGGTTTTATCCACAGACAGGCTGGAGAAATCCACAATTACTTGCTTGGCCTGTAAATGCGGCTGAATCTGCTCAAAAACGGCTTGGACTGCATTGTCATCGGCCAGGCAGCTTAAAATTACCGGATATTGACCAATCTTTTCTAGGGCCAGTGCTTCAGCACCCATGTCCAGCAGTTCCTCACAGGCAGCAGCAGTGCGGTTCCAGACCGCGACCCGAAAACCGGCATGAATCAGACGTGCTGCCATGCGTGTGCCCATTAAGCCCATACCCAGAAAGGCGATGGGCGTATTGCGATCAAAACTCATGCTTCTCTTCCCGATCTTGATGCTCTATGCTTAGTTAAATTGACGCGGTAAAAAACTGGTGTCAGGTTGCTTGTCTTTTTTACGCGCCAGTTGACTGTTTTTGCCAAGCAGTAATTTCAGCTGCCAGATTTTTTCCAGACGTAAGGATTTTTGTGGATTATGTTCCATGGCATCTAGCACCTGTTTGGCCGCAGCCAGCGCATCCGGAGAACGCTGCGCCAGTTCCTGCGCCAGAATCTGGGCATGATCCAGTGGTGTGTCACTTAAGTGGGTGACTAAGCCAATTTCTTTGGCATATTGCGCTTCAAAAATACGGGCGGTGAGGGTCAGTTCTTTGGCCAGGTCCAGGCCAATCAGGCCTTTTAAAGAGCGGCTCAGACCCATATCCGGTACCAGCCCCCAGCGGCTTTCCATAATTGACATCTGGGTTTTAGGATGGGCAATACGAATATCTGCTGCCAGTGCCAGTTGCATCCCGGCTCCAAAACAGTAACCTTCAATCGCAGCAATCACAGGGACGGGCAATTCCTGCCAGATCAGAAAGGCTTTTTGAAACAGGCTCTGGCCGGGTTTGAGTAATTCCCAGGCGGCAAAGGCACGATTTTGCGGATTGTTTAAATCGGCCAGATCAATACCGGCACTAAACACTTCGGCTTCACCAGTCAGAATGACGCAGCGCAAGCTACGGTCTTTTTTTAGCTGCCTGGCAGTTTTGACCAGCTGTTTTAATAATGCAAAGCTCATGGCATTGCGTTTTTCCGGGCGATTCAGTCGCACAATGGCAATGCCGTTATTTTTTTCTACCTGTACTATGGTCATGGTCTAAACTCTTATTTTTCCTCTGTTGAGCATAGCATGCAGATACGCATGATACATGACAGGGCAGTCACATCCATCTTTCAACACCCTGACTTTAGTCGAGTCAGACTACTGCGTGTGCTTGTTTAGAATCTGCTCGGCGGCATGTTCAACCTGAGCAATCACGGCTTGTAATTCATCAAAGCGTCGTAACACTTCCTGAATAAAGGCGTCATCAGCCTTGCGGCGTTCTTTACGCAAGGTTGAAACAAACTGCTCAAAAGAACCGGTGGCGTCCTGCAGGCTTGGGGTGCCGACATAACGGGTGGCGCCATACAGACGATGCAGCACATGCTCCAGTTGCGGGAAATCTTCCAGTTCAATTAGCTGCTGCATTTCATGCAGTTCGGTGGCAAAGCTGTCGAGCAGCATACGCAGCAGATCCAGTGCCAGATCTTCCTTGTTGGCGGCCAGCATCAGGCTTTGCTGCCAGTCAAGAACCAGCGGATCAAGCGCTTCAATCACCACGGCTTTTTCCACTGCCGGCACCTTGTTAAAGTTTTCAGTGGTCCAGTGGGTCAGAATCTGGATGATCTGTTCAATCTGGATTGGCTTGGTGACGTAATCATCCATGCCGACTTTCAGCAGGTTCTGTTTTTCATCGGCCAGCGCATGCGCGGTCAGGGCGATAATTGGCAGGCGTTTATGCTTGTCGAGGGTGGACTCCAGCGAGCGGATGGCGCGGGTGGTATCAATCCCGGACATCACCGGCATCTGAATATCCATAAACACCAGATCAAACGGTTTGGCATCCTGTTCAATCCGCTCTTGCAGGATATTCAGGGCTTCCTGACCGCTCAGCGCTTTGGTGGTGGTGACATTCAGTTCACCTAACAAGGCTTCTAAAACAATCAGGTTTGGCAAGTGGTCATCTACCGCCAGCACATGCAGCCCCTGTCCATCAAAGACTTCGGTGCCTGTATCTTCAAACGGATTTTCATTGTTCAGTAACTGAATCAGCGCGCCACGGCTTAAAGGCTGATACAGCGGGCGGGTGCGATATTCATTCAGCATGCTTGGATCAAGCGCCATCTGGTAGCCGTAAATGGCCAGATTGCCCTGATAGCGGCTGCGAATTTCTTTCAGTAAGGCTTCGGTGTCACCGCTATGATCGACAATTAACCAGGTGTCTTCTTCCGGTGTAGACAGGTGATTGAGTCGGCTGAATAAGTCCAGAATCGAAGTGGTTTCGGTATGCTGGACCTGATAATTTTCCAGATAGTGACGCAGCACATTGGCGGTTGCCGGATGCGCCAGATAGGACACCACATGCTTGTTGGCAAAGCGTGGGTGCACAATAATTTCATCTTCATCAATGCTGAATACGGCAGTAAACCAGAAGGTCGAGCCTTTTTCAGTCGGTGCGCGTTCCTGGTTGTCTTCAAAGCCAATCTGGCCCTGCATTAAATGTACCAGCTGCTTGGAAATCGCCAGACCCAGACCGGTCCCGCCAAACTGACGGGTCACAGAAGCATCGCCTTGCGAGAAGGATTCAAACAGTTTTTTCCGGTCGGTGCCGCTTAAACCAATACCGCTGTCCTGCACGCTAAAATGAATCATGCTCTGACCGATATCTTCATGTTCAATGCGCGCACGTACAATAATTTCACCATCCGGGGTGAATTTAATGGCATTGGAAATCAGGTTGGTCAGCACCTGCTTAAAGCGCAGGGCATCGCCAATCACATGCTTTGGCACGTTGTCAGCATAATAAAAGGCCATCGCAATCTGCTTCTGCGCGGCCAGCGGCGACAGCATGTCCATTACATCATAAATGGCTTCTTCCAGATCAAAAGGTGCGGTTTCCAGTTCCAGTTTGCCGGCATCAATTTTTGAGAAATCCAGGACGTCGTTAATCAGCGCCAGCAGATGCGCCGAGGATTTGCGAATGGTTTGCAGATACAGATTCTGCTCATTGCTGAGGTTGCCCTGACGCAGTAATAAATGGATAAAGCCATCAATACTGTTTAGGGGAGTACGCAATTCATGGCTGATGTTGGCCAGGAAGACCGATTTGGACTGGTTGGCGGAAATCGCCTGGTCACGTGCCTGACGGTAAGTAATGTTCTGGACTTCCAAGGTATCTAGGGTGCGGCGCAAGTCATCTTCGGTCTGTTCGGTATGTTCTTTTAGTTCCAGAAAGCTGAAATGCAGACGCTTGACCACATTGGCAATATCACGCTGCAATAAACGCAGCTCGCCGGTACTGTTAATTACCATGTGCTGATCTAGCGTGTCGGCATTCAGGCGTTGCAGTTGCATACGGATTTCGTACATTGGCGCAATCCAGCGACGCGAATAGAAATTCAGGCACAGCAACAGCAGCATCAGGGTCAACAGGCCAGTGGCAATCAGCACGGTCATGACCCGATAACGGGCAATTTCCAGGGGCTGATTGTCCAGCTCGATTAGCAACCAGGCATACTGGCTCTGGCTTTCATCAATACGTAAGCCATAGACATGGCTGTCTTTATGCTGAATGGGGCCAAAGAAGGCGGCATCGCGCGGAAAACTGGGCCAGCCGGCCTGATCCTGATAGCCCATACTCAGGCGGCTACGGCCTTGGGAATCAATAATGGCAGTCCGAAGTAAATGCTTTTCATTGAGCAGGTTTTGCATATAGCTGCGCGCCTGCTCATATTGCCAGGGAAAGGTGTTGAGCTGCTGCAAGGCCACTTCAGACAGCATTTCATAGCGGGTTAAAATTGCAATCGCCATCTGCTTTTGCTGGGCGCGCGCTGCATTCGAGGTTTCGGTCAGAACCAGCCCTGCACCGACTGCCGCCAGCACCATAATGGGCACAAATATCAGGGCAATCAGTTGCCCATAAGCATGATTTAAATGTAGGCGCTTAAATAACTTTTTATTGATATTTGACATGGTTAAAGCAGTTTATTCGTTCTGCCGAGCAGTTTAGCATGCTTTATTTTAAAACTGACTGTGCTTTAAGCACTTTCACGAAAAAGCTGGTGAAAAGAGTGCAGGCGGGTGGTTTTTTTCATACAATATGCGCACCTAGAGAAAGGTGCAAATAATGAGTAATACCACCCCTGATTTCCAAGCCGATGAATTTCTATTAGATCATTATGTGGGCAAAACGCCATTGGTACGCTTGCAGCGTCTTGCAAGTCATACCCAAGCCACGGTGTTGGCCAAATTGGAAGGCAACAATCCGGCAGGTTCAGTCAAAGACCGCCCAGCGTATAACATGATTATGCAGGCGGAAAAGCGCGGTCAGATCAAACCGGGTGATACCTTGATTGAAGCCACCAGCGGAAATACGGGGATTGCACTGGCCATGGTGGCTGCCATGCGTGGTTATAATATGAAGCTGATCATGCCGAACAACATGAGTCAGGAACGTAAAGATGCCATGCGTGCCTATGGTGCCGAACTGATTGAAGTGACCAAAGAACAGGGCATGGAAGGAGCGCGTGATCTGGCCCTGCAAATGCAGGCCGAAGGCAAAGGTCTGGTACTGAACCAGTTTGGTAATCCGGACAATGTCGAAGCGCATTACCTGACCACCGGGCCGGAAATCTGGCAGCAAACTGGCGGTAAAATTACCCACTTTGTCAGCTCGATGGGGACCACCGGCACCATTATGGGGGTATCCAAATACCTGAAAGAAATGAATCCGGATATTCAGATTGTCGGTTTACAGCCTTCAGATGGTTCCAGTATTGCCGGTATTCGCCGCTGGCCGGAAGAATATTTACCGACCATTTTTGATCGTAGTCGTGTCGACCGGATTATTGATATTCCACAAATTGAAGCCGAGCGGACCATGCGTAAACTGGCGCAAAAAGAAGGCATCAGTGCCGGAACGTCATCGGGTGGTGCAGTCTGGGCTTCGCTGAAACTGGCAGAAGAAAACCCGGATGCGGTGATTGTCTGCATTATCTGCGACCGGGGTGACCGTTATTTATCGACCGGTTTATTTTCAGTTCAAGATCCTGAATAAACCACTGTCAAGCTGTAGAGAAAATTATGCGTCTACCGGTGTTGGTATTTGATATTGAAACATGGACCGACCTGAAGTCGGGGGCGCATTTGTATGGTCTGGATTTGCCGGAGGCAGATCTGGAGCAGGCACTGATGAAGCTGCGCCGTCAGGAATCAGGTATGGATTTTCAGCGTTTGCCGCTGCATGAAATTGTCTGTATTTCCGGCCTGTGGATTGATGAAACCGGCTTAATGACCCTGTTTTCTTTTAGCCGGGAACAGTATACCGAAGCCGAAATCCTGAAAAAATTTCTGTCGATTTTTGACAAGCGCCATCCGACCCTGGTGAGCTGGAACGGTTCGCAGTTTGATTTGCCGGTAATTTTATACCGCGCCATGTATCATGGCCTGTCTGCGCCAAGTCTGTTTGATCAGGGCGAAATTGACACGCAAAAGCGCTATAATAACTACCAGAACCGCTATCATCAGCGGCATATTGACTTGATGGATGTGATGGCCATGTTTAATGGCCGGAATTTCCAGAAACTGGATGATATGGCGCATCTGCTCGGTTTTCCGGGTAAACGCGGCGAAGCCGGTTATCATGTGCCGGAATATATCCGCGCCGGTGAATGGCTCAAACTCACCAGCTATTGTGAAGGCGATGTGCTGAATACCTGGCTGATCTATCTGCGCTGGCTCTTGCTGAAAGGGCAGTTGCAGCTGGATGATCATCGCCTGTGGGTTCAGACCACCATCCAGTATTTATCCAGCCTGCCACAGCATGGCGAGTTCCTTGCAGCCTGGCGCCAGAATGCACAAGCCACAGACTTTACTGCTGCAGATTTCCCATCTTCCACACTTTAGGTGCTCATGAAACATCGTCCATCCGCTCGTCCAGCTCAACCCCTGATCCATACCTTTCAGGTTGAGTCGCTGTCCCATGAAGGGCGCGGGATTGCACACTATGGTTCACAGCCTGAGCATCCGCAGGATAAACACGGCAAGAAGGTGTTTATTCAAGGCGCCTTGCCGGGTGAAACAGTCAAAGCACGGATTCATCATGTCACCAAACGGTTAGAAGAAGCCGACTGTATCGAACTGTTATCTGCACCTGCCGAGATGCGGGTCGAGCCGCCGTGTCCGTATTTTGGTGTCTGTGGCGGCTGCAATATGCAGCATATCCAGCTGGATGAGCAGATTCGTTTAAAACAGGATGTACTCAAGTCGCACCTGCAGCATTTTGCCGGCATTCAACCGGATGAATGGCTGACACCGTTACGTTCAACCCGGGAGGATTATCGCCGCCGTGCCCGGATCGGGGTGCGTTATTTCTCGAATAAAGACAAACTGGTGGTCGGTTTCCGGGAACGCCAGAGCAACCGGCTGACCTCAATTGACCGCTGTCTGATTCTGGACCGTGAACTCGGTTCAATCACCCGCCTGAAACAACTACTCCAAAGTCTAAAAGGCAAAGCCGACATTGGTCATGTAGAATTGGCAATGGGTGATACGGAAATTGCCCTGTTGGTCCGGCATACGGAAAAATTATCTGAGTCAGATGTCAACCAACTGCTCAAATTTGCGTTACAGAAACAATGGCAACTGTATCTGCAGCCTGCGGGACCAGACAGTGTGCAACGTGTAGATCAACCCGATCAGGCCATGCGTCTGCATTATGCACTGCCGGAATTTGAGCTGAAATTTGCTTTTCATCCGCTGGATTTTACCCAGGTAAATTCCACCGTGAATCCGCAAATGGTCAAGCTGGCATGTGATTTGCTTCAGTTGCAGGCAGGTGAGCGTGTGCTGGATCTGTTTTGTGGATTAGGCAATTTCTCTTTACCTTTGGCGCGCTGTGTCGGCGAAAACGGTACGGTGGTTGGCGTGGAAGGTTCAGATGAAATGGTGCATCGTGGTGCGGAAAATGCCCAGCTGAACGGGTTAACTCAGGTGAAATTCTTTTCACAAGATTTAACAAAAGATTTTTCGCATCATTCTTGGGCAAATCAAGGATTTGATGCATTATTGATTGACCCTCCGCGCTCCGGTGCCGAGGAAGTCATGCATTATGTGCCCAAATTTGGTGCGGCAAGAATCGTTTATGTGTCATGTAATCCGGCTACACTTGCAAGGGATGCGGGGATGCTGGTGCAACAGGGCTATCGTTTAAGCAAAGCCGGGGTGATGGATATGTTTAGCCATACCGGTCATGTAGAATCGATTGCCTTATTTGAGCAAGAAAAATCAATAAACGATTTATAGAAAATGAAGTATATAGAGGTAGGAGTAGGGTATGGTCACAGTACGTGAACAACTTCCTGGACGATTAAACGAATTGTCTGAGGAAACGACTGTAGAACATGCCGAGCAAGCACGACAGGATCTGGCAGAATGGCTGGACCGGGTTCGTGACATCTTAGATGGGGCAGCATTAGCAAAACTCGAAGAAGTTGCCACCTATACGTTACAAAAAGAGCTGGAAACGACAGTCAAGCACCGGTCCAATACCTTGTATACCGGAATTGAAATGGCCGATATTCTGGCTCATTTGCATGTCGATGAAGATACCTTGTCGGCTGCTATGCTGTACCGCAGTGTGCGTGAAGGGGTGATGACCCTGGAAGAAGTGCGTGAGCATTTCGGTGACAGCGTACATACCCTGGTCAAAGGTACCCTGTCGATGGGTAAGTTGTCCGAGCTGATTGAAAAGAATAAACGGCTGGAAGATCACTTCAATAACAACCAGCGCGAGCATCTGACCGGCATTTATAAAATGCTGATTTCCGTGACTGAAGATGTGCGTGTGGTGCTGATCAAGCTGGCCGAACGTACCTATGCCTTACGTGAACTGACCACTGCATCTAAAGAGCGTCAGGAACGGGTCGCGCGTGAAATTCTGACCATTTACTCGCCGCTGGCGCACCGTCTGGGCATCGCCCAGTTAAAATGGGAGCTGGAAGATCTGGCTTTCCGTTATCTGGCGCCGGACCGTTATAAAGAAATTGCGTCTTTACTGAATGAAAAACGGCTGGAACGTGAGCAATATATCCAGTTTGTAATTGATAAGCTCAAGAGTGAACTGGCGGCGCATGGCATTGAGTCGGAAATTACCGGCCGGGTTAAACACATTTATTCGATTTATCGAAAAATGAAGAGTAAAGACCTGAGCTTCGACCAGCTCTATGACATTCGTGCGGTGCGGGTACTGGTCAAAACCATTCCGGAATGTTATCACTCGCTCGGTATCGTACATCAGCTGTGGCGGCATATTCCGCATCAGTTTGATGACTACATTACCAATCCGAAAGCCAATGGTTATCGCTCGCTACATACTGCAGTGATTGCTGAAAACAAGTCGCTGGAAGTGCAAATCCGTACCATGGAAATGCATGAAGAAGCGGAACTTGGCGTGTGTTCGCACTTTAACTATAAAGAAGGCAGCAAAACCACCGATCATTCCTTCAACCATCGTTTGCATTCTTTGCGTGCGGTGCTGGAGCATTATCAGGAGCGTAATGATGCCAGTGCGCATAAGTCCGATGATGAAACTGAAAACTTCGAGCAGCTGCAAGAGTTTGAAGATTTTGAAAAGATTTATGTGTTTAGCCGCGATGGGGATATTAAAGAATTACCGCGTGGCTCGACCGTGCTGGACTTTGCCTACCATGTGCATACCGAGGTTGGTAACAAGTGTTATGCCGCGCGGGTCAATCAGCGTTATGTGCCGCTGACCTATACCTTAAAAACCGGTGAACAGGTCGAAATTCTGACCAAGAAAGACCGTGAACCAAACCGTGACTGGCTGGTGAACTCACTTGGTTATATCAAGACTGCGCGGGCGCGTGACAAGTTACGCCACTGGTTCAGACAGCAGGACCGCAGCAAGAATCTGGAAATTGGCCGTGATATTCTGAATAAGGAATTGTCGCGTCTGGCGATTCACCCGAAAAGTATCGACTTGAATGATTACTGCAATCACTTTAATGTCAAACTCGGTGAAGACATTCTGATTGGTCTGGTCAATGGTGAAATCAGCCTGCATGCGCTGATTAACCAGGTTAACCGGCATATGCATCTGGATCAGGATGAACCGGAACTGGTATTAAAACCGACCCTGAATCCGCGTGCCAGCCATACCTTGTCGGCGCATGGCATTCTGATTGATGGTTTGGATAACGTCGAGTTGCATATTGCCCAGTGCTGTCAGCCGGTACATGGTGAATCCATTGCCGGCTATATTACCCTGAATCGCGGCGTCAGCATTCATAAGGTGGCCTGTCCGGATTATGTACGCATGATCAGCCAGGAGCCGGAACGTGCGGTCGAAGCCGACTGGGAAATGCAGCCAACCCGTGGTCAAAGCGTGCAGATTGTAGTGGAAGCCTATGATCGCCGTGGTCTGCTGAAAGATCTGACTCAGGTGATTTTCTCCGATCAGATTAATATTCGTCAGGTGAATACCATTTCCGAAAATGATGGTATTGCCAATATGAAGCTGTTAATTGAAGTCAAAGGTCTGGCCCAACTGTCACGTCTGCTGGCACGTTTGGAGCAGCAGCCGGGGATTATCAGCGCACGTCGTTTGGTACAGGGCAATTAAACTTTCTTTCTTATCTTTGAAAAAACCAGTGATCTTGATCGCTGGTTTTTGTTTATGCAGGAAATGCGTCTACACATGAGCGCACAGATCATTTTAGAATTGGCCCGTCTGGCACAGATTGCACCGCAGCAGCCGGCGCTGGAGCGTAAAGCGCACATCCAGCAGCAAAAGCAGGCCATTTATGCTTTTCGTAACCAGCGCCTATCGGCCTATTTAAACGCGCCAATCTGCTCGGAAGATTTTGACCGTACTGCGTATGGCAAGCCGTTTTTGCCTGCGTATCCGCAGCTGGCCCTGAATCATAGTCACAGCCGTCAGCACTATGCACTGGCCTATAGCGAGCAGCTGCAAGATGTTGGGGTGGATGTTGAAGATCTGGATCGCAAGGTGCGCTTTGAGAGTCTGGCCAGGCACATGTTTCATCCGGCTGAATGGGAATTGTGGCAGGCTTATGGCCAGGAGACAGATTACTGGTTTAAGGTCTGGACCACCAAGGAGGCTGTTCTGAAAGCGTCAGGGCTGGGTATTCGCATGAGCCTGAACCAGCTGAATAGCGGGGTTCATCCGCATCAGCAGGGTGGATTCTGCCATCATGAGGGCTTGGGTACGTTTGCCTATCAGCATCTGAAGATTGGTGGCTGTATGCTGACCGTAGCCTGGCGTTCTGAACGTTCCTGCAAGGGATTTCAGTTTCCCAAGCTGCAACTGATCCGCCATTAAAAAAGCCCATCCGGAGATGGGCTTTTGCTGGTATGGGAGGGATAAGAATTAAGGAATTTCTTCCTCTTCAAATTCCGGTTTTACCTGCACAATAAAGTCTTGACGGTTCAGACCACGCCACAGTGCAAAGGCGGTACCAATATAAATCGAAGAATAAGTCCCGACAAAGACACCGACAAACATGGCAATCGAGAACCATTTCAGGCCATCACCGCCCATCAGCATCATCGCCACCACCACCAGTAACAGTGTCATCGAAGTGTGGATGGTACGACGTAAGGTTTCGGTTAAGGCAATGTTGACCACTTCCAGCGGCGAAGCGCCCCGAATTTTACGGAAGTTTTCACGAATACGGTCCGAGACTACAATGTTATCGTTGAGCGAGAAGCCGATAATTGCCAGCAGGGCTGCCAAAACGGTCAGGTCAAATGGCCATTGCATCATCGCAAAAATACCCACCGTCACGATAATATCGTGGAACAGGGACAGTACCGCACCCATCGCCAGTTTGAACTCGAAGCGGATGGTGACATAAATCAGCATCAGGATCAGCGCCAGTGCCACGGCACCTGCAGAACGCACATATAGCTCGTTACCGACCTGACCGCCGACCACATCGACCTTGGTCACATCGGCGCTGTTGCCCGGCAATTGTGCCGCTGCGGTAATGGTCTGGGTCAGGTCTTCGACTTCAATCTCGTCCTGCACCGGCATACGCACCATCAGGTCACGTTCAGAACCCAGGGTCTGTACCACCGGATCACGGAAACCGGCCTGCGTCAGGGCAGAAGAGACATCGCTGGCTTTCACCGGATTGCTGTAGTTCAGCTCTGCGGCAATACCGCCGGTAAAGTCCAG
Organism: Acinetobacter sp. YH12117; assembly: GCF_013418865.1. Taxonomy (NCBI): domain Bacteria; kingdom Pseudomonadati; phylum Pseudomonadota; class Gammaproteobacteria; order Moraxellales; family Moraxellaceae; genus Acinetobacter; species Acinetobacter sp. YH12117. The sequence continues at coordinate 22,651 of NZ_VPBF01000024.1, read as the reverse complement.
ACCCAGATTTAAGCCTTTGGTGGCAATAAAGAAGATGCTGGCCACGGTTAAAATGATCGAAAGCAATGCCGCCGGCAACGCAATCTTCATAAACGGAATGACGCGCTCATCATCCGGACGGCCGTATTTTTTCGGATTCAGTTGAGTATTCTCAGTCATCATCGATCTCCTTAAATGCTCAACTTTTTCAGGTTACGGCGTTTGCCATAAATGATCTGTACAATCGCACGGGTTACGGTAATGGCCGTAAACATCGAGCAGACAATACCAATCATTAAGGTCACGGCGAAGCCTTTAATCGGACCGGTACCAATCGCGAACAGAATGAACGCCACCAGGAAGGTGGTTAAGTTCGAGTCGAAAATGGTGTTATAGGCCCGGTCATAACCGGCTACGATGGCCTGTTTGGGTGAGGCCCCCCATTTGATCTCTTCCCGTATCCGCTCACAGATCAGGACGTTGGCATCGACCGCCATACCAATGGTAATCACGATACCGGCAATACCTGGCAAGGTTAAAGAAGCACCAATCCATGACATCACTGTCAGGATCATCGCCAGGTTAAATACCAGCGCGAAGTTGGCAATCACGCCAAACAGACGGAAGAACACCACCATCCAGATTGCAACCAGAATAAAACCGATCTGGGTCGAGGTTACACCCTTGTCGATATTTTCCTGACCCAGACTAGGACCAATCACACGTTCTTCAACGAAGTACATTGGCGCAGCCAGGGCACCTGCACGTAACATCAGTGCCAGTTCAGCCGCTTCTTGCGGTGAATCCAGACCGGTAATCCGGAACTGTGAACCTAATACCGCCTGAATGGTTGCGGCGTTAATCACCACAGATTCGGTGTATGGGGTACGCACTTCAGTCTGGACGCCGGTTTCCGGATCAGTTACATAGCTGATGCGCTGCTTGTTCTCAATGAACAGTACCGCCATACGTTTGCCGACCGCATTACGGGTCGCGTCTGCCATCAGCTTGCCGCCTGCAGAGTCGAGGGTAATGTTTACCTCGGCGCCGCCAGTATCCTGGCTAAAGCCACTCGATGCATTCTGTACGCGTTCACCGGTTAAAATACGGCTACGGTTCAGCAGCAACTGACGGCCACTGTCGAGCGATTCAAAGGCAAAGGCTTCAGTGCCCGGCGGTAAGGTCTGGCTGCTGAGCTGACCGGTATACGGGTCAATATGCTGATCATTCAGATCAGAGACCAGACGGAATTCCAGATTCGCAGTACGACCCAGAACACGCTTGGCTTCAGCGGTATCCTGTACACCCGGCAATTCCACCACAATACGGTTGCTGCCTTGGGTTTGGACCAGTGCTTCGGCCACACCTAACTCGTTAATACGGTTACGTAGCGTGGTCAAGTTCTGGTTCACGGCATAGGATTCAATTTCCTGCTTGCGCGTGTCGGTATAGGTCAGGCGCAACATGGCACCATCTGTGGTGGCCAGGGCCTGCTGGTTAAACTCGTTGCCGTTACGGCGCAAGAAGTCCATTACGGCTGAGCGGTCGTCATTGTTGGCGAACTGCACGGTAATGGTGTTGTTATTCAAAGACAGGCTGTTGAATTTCAGTTTGTTGTCGCGCAGTTGTCGACGCAGGTCAGTCGCAGAGGTCTCCATGCGCTGGCTGATGGCCTTGTCCATATCCACTTCCAGCAGGAAGTGAACACCACCACGCAAGTCCAGACCCAGTTTCATTGGCTTGGCGCCAATTTTCTGTAGCCATTCTGGAGTGGTTGGCGCCAGGTTGAGTGCCACGACATAATCATCACCCAAGCCCTGACGTAATGCATCTTTGGCTTTAAGCTGTGCTTCACTTGAGTCCAGACGCAACAGGGCTGCGTTATTGGTAAAGCTGTTGTCATGGCTGGCAATATTTTCTGATTTTAGAATTTGCTCTGCTTTTTGTACGATGCTTTGGTCAATTTGGGTACCGGCTTTGGCCCCAGAAATCTGAACCGCAGGCTCATCTGGATACAAACTTGGCAGGGCATATAATGTACTCACCACCAGAACCACAAGGATGAGTAGATATTTCCATGCTGGGTAACGCATTTAATTTTCTTCTTAAAATGAAAAAGTCGTGCGGGCGCACGACTAATTTTTGATTAAAGGTTGTTTAATGTGCCTTCAGGCAGAACTGAAATCACACTGGCACGCTGAATTTTTACTTCTACGCCGCGGTTCAGTTCAACCACTGCAAAATCACCTTCAAGTTTGGTGATTTTGCCCATCAGGCCACCAGCAAACACCACTTCGCTGCCTACGCCCAGGCTGTCGATCAGGGCACGGTGTTCTTTGGCACGTTTTGATTGCGGGCGCCAAATCAGGAAGTAGAAAATTGCAATAAATACTGCAATCATCAAAAGGTTAGCAACCATGCTTGGTTGTTGTGCAGCTTCACCTGCTGCGTGAGCAGTAGAAATAAAAAGGCTCATTTCATTTTCCTAAACTAAAAACTGGAATCAATAACATTGATAATAAATTGACTTGTTCTGCAATTTACCCTGTCTTTTTCTTCAGCGCAAATACTGAAAAGATTAATCTTGCGGACAAGGCGGCACATCCAGGCCGCGACGGGCATAAAAGTCCTGTACAAAGTCATCAAAAGTGCCATTGTCCAAGGCATTACGGATATCTTGGGTAAAGCGTTGGTAATAGCGCAGGTTGTGGATGGTACCGAGCATTGAACCGAGCATCTCGCCGCATTTTTCCAGATGGAACAGGTAGGCGCGGGTAAAGTTCTTGCAGGTATAACAGTCACAGTGCGGATCGAGCGGGCTCTGGTCATGACGGTATTTGCTGTTACGAATCCGTACCAGACCATCGGTCACGAAATAATGACCATTACGGGCATTCCGGGTTGGCATTACGCAGTCAAACATATCCACCCCGCGGCGAATACCTTCCACGATATCTTCCGGTTTGCCGACACCCATCAGGTAACGCGGTTTATCTTCCGGCATTTTGTTCGGCAGATAATCCAGCACCTTGATCATTTCTTCTTTCGGTTCACCCACCGACAGACCGCCAATGGCATAGCCATCAAAACCGACGTCTAGCAGACCATTTAAAGACTCATCACGTAAATCTTCATACATCCCGCCCTGAATAATCCCGAACAGGGCATTTTTATTTTCAAGGACATTGTGATGATGTTCTTTACAGCGTTTGGCCCAGCGTAACGACAGCTGTAAAGATTTCTGTGCTTCTTCATGGGTCGCTGGATACGGCGTACATTCATCAAAAATCATGACGATGTCTGAGTTCAGAACCTTCTGGATTTCCATGGAAATTTCTGGAGAAAGGAATACTTTGGAGCCGTCAATTGGTGAACGGAAAGTAACGCCTTCTTCTTTAATCTTGCGCATGGCACCCAGACTAAAGACCTGGAAACCGCCAGAATCGGTCAGAATCGGCTTGTCCCATTTCATGAATTCGTGCAGGCCACTATGTTCTTTAATGACATCCAGACCCGGACGCAAATACAGATGGAAGGTGTTGCCTAAAATAATTTGTGCTTGAATGTCTTCAATATCACGCGGGAGCATGCCCTTAACGGTGCCATAGGTGCCGACAGGCATAAACACGGGGGTTTCTACCACACCATGTTCAAGAGTTAAACGACCACGACGGGCGCGACCCGATTGGCCTAATTTTTCAAACTTCATACAGGTTCCAAATCAAGGCGAAAAAACAGTTCGCTGATTGTTTGCGCTAAAAGTTCATCATTTTCCTAGATTCTGCCGTGAATTGCTAGTTTTGATGCGTTTTCTTGGGTAAATATTGTGGAGGAAAATCATGGCAATTACATGGCATAAAACTGCTGAATCCGTTGCTGGATTTCATCTTTCGGGAGGGCAAACAGGCCCTGTTCATTACTGTCCATGGCGGCAATCGAGTGAATCAGACGCTGGATATACAGATTGCTGTCAATAAAGCCCGGTTCTAGCGTCAGCAAATAGGCGGCGTGGGCTATTTCCAGATAATCATAGGGTTCAATTTCCAGCAGCTGCGCCAGATCAATCAGCAGGTCTTTATCAATCTGTTGCAGTTTTATCGCCGGTGGATGGGATGAAGCATCCAGCAGAGCAGGGCGCTGTTGATGGGCCAGAAACTCTTCTAGTAAGGGGCCAGGCGCATTCAGTTGCCGCGCAGAGTCCGCTGCCATTTGTGGCTGTTTGGCCACCTGCATGAAAAACACCATTGAACTCAGGTCCAGTCCATAGGCATTCGACAAGGCCTGCCGGGCCTGCTGAAACACATTTAGTAAAACCTGTAGATGGTTTTGTTGCGCGGAGTCACGCTGCTGAGCCAGTGGATGCCCAAAGATATGGCGCTTCTGGAAATAGTCTGTGAACAGGCGTTTAAACTGATTCAAATGCTGCTGATGTGGCTGGCTGCGATAGCGCCATTTCTGGACTGACCATTTGTCATGGTCTGACAGGTACTGGGCCGGATCTTCCTGCTCGCTAAACAGGCTGCGCCGGGTGGAAATGGCCAGATATTCAAAACCCAGATATTCATTCAGCACCAGGGCGCAGGCATAAATCTGGTCCTGTTCATACTGCTCATAGAGTTGAAAAAACTCGTGAATGAGCGCCGCTTGAAAGCTCTGTAGGTGTTCTAACATGGTCGAAACTAACTTTTTTATTTTTTAATCATGCTGTGGTAATGCCTGAGCTGTTATTGATATTTTGCTCAGTGTTCTGATTGTGACAAAGCACAGCCAAATGTCAACCGGATGTCATCTGCGTGGGAGAAATCTCGCTGTAATCATGACAGGCGGTTTGACATTGAATCAAGAGGTCATCTTGGTTTTAAAAATTCGGGCGATACTCAAAGCCTTGCTGCATGCTTGGATCACGGAACGGGCGAATGGCTTTTTTGCCCAAAGTTAAGGTGTTAATGATGTTGTTTGGGAAAATCTGAATCTGGTTATTAAACAGCTCGACATTGCGGTTAAAAATGGTAATCGCAGCACCGACATTTTCATTCTGTTCTTCAATTTCGTGCATCATTTTTAAATAGATGTCATTGGCTTTCAGCTCAGGATAGTTCTCGACCACCACGTTTAGGTTGTGCAGCAGCTCTTTACTCAAACGCTCAATATGTTGCAGCTGGGCGCTGTCGGTACTGTCCAGTTTCAGGTTTAACACGTTCTGGCGCAGTTCAGTCACTTTGGCCAGCGTGCCCTGTTCAAAACTAGAATATTGCTCCACCACTGGAATCAGCTGTTCCAGAATCTTGACTTTCTGGCGCTCATAACTGGTGACATCGGCCCAGGCACGAATACTGGCATTGTGATAACGCACAATATTGTTGCGAATCAGAATCCCGATAATCAGCACGGCCAGAATAATAGCCAGAAAAATCATCAATCCCATAGAAATCTCCCCACGTCCAAATTTATAAAAGCTGCAGCAAATGGCGTTGTAATTGTTCTAGATACGGTAATTTAAATGTACGCAGATGTCCACGTAAAGCCGAAATATCCTGAATGGTTTTATAGTTGCTGCTGGCCTGAAACAGGTTCTGGCTACCTACATAGCACAGGATTTTCTGTTCAGGATGAAACAGCAGATCGCCGGGCTGCGCGTTCAGAAAATTGGCCAGTTTCAGCACCACCGCCGGAGTCAGCTGCCGGGCCATCTGATGAGTATCGGTGCCATAGATGTTTAACTGCCGGTTAATCTGAATATCACTGGTATGCCACGGCTGGGTATAGGGGTAGGCAAAGCTTTTACGCTGCGAGCTGAGCGCCAGTCCCTGTAACTCGACCCCAAAGACAATGGCACCCCACAGGAATTTTTCAATTTCTTTGAGCCGCATTTTGTTGCCATTCTGGTCTTGGACCTGAATTTCAGAGACATAGCGATATTCAAACAGCATCACCTGATGGGTCTGGCCCTGTTCATCCTGCCAGTGGGTCAGAGCATAGCGGCGAATGTCATTGCTGAGATTGCCTTGCTGGAACAGCGGAAACAGCTGTTTGATTTGCGCAATAAAACGGACCGGCTGGAAGATGATCTGTTCATGCCGGGGAATGCTGTTAAAGGCCAACTGATACTTGAGCGCCAGTGCCTGTTGCTCCAGTTCCTGAATGGCATTGGTGATTGGGCGGCTGGATTCATAACAGAGAAACGCACCAAAGATCAAAAGGCCTCCCAGCAGCAGACACAGCTGCAAGGCCCAGTGCGCCGGGGCCAGCCAGAACAGCAGGATCAGTATCAGGCCGATGATGCCAAGCAAAATTGGCAGCTTGTTTTCAAAACGCAGGCTGATCGGGGCATTCCAGGGATGCAGCCGGTCAAGCAGTTCCTGCTGAGATTTGGCCTGGGCACCAATTTCCCAGAGCCGGGCGAGATTATTCCACACCAGCTGATTCTTCTTGCGGCGAATATGAATGCTGTGCTGAATATTCTCGATTGGCATGGGACAGTGCTCTAGCTGTGGGCCTGATCAATCAGCATGGCATCGCCATAACTGAAAAAGCGGTAACGCTGAGCCACCGCATGTTGATAGGCACGCATGATATTTTCACGACTCGATAGGGCCGACACCAGCATCAGCAGGGTTGATTCAGGCAGGTGGAAGTTGGTGATTAGACGGTCTACCACTTTAAATTTATAGCCCGGATAAATGAAAATCTGGGTATCACCGGTCCAGGCGGCCAGTGTGCCACCGTGTGCCTGTGCTGCACTTTCGACTGCACGGGTGGCCGTGGTGCCAACTGAAATGACTTTATTGCCACGTGCTTTGGCCTGCTGGATCATCTCCACAGCGGCGGCTGGTACATCACACCATTCGCTGTGCATGATATGGTTTTCAATATCAGTAGTACGTACCGGCAGGAAGGTTCCAGCACCGACGTGCAAGGTTACAAAGGTTTTTTGAATGCCTTTGGCTTCAAGCTTGGCCAGCAGTTCGGCATCAAAATGCAGGCTGGCAGTCGGGGCGGCAACACTGGCCAGTTTGGTTGGATCATTAAATACAGTTTGATAGCGTTCGGTATCAATCGCTTCTGCTTCACGGTTAAAGTACGGCGGAATGGGCAGGGCGCCGTAGCGATCCAGCACCTCTAGAATGGGCTGGGAAAACTCGACAATAAACAGGTTCTCATGCCGGCCTTGTACCGTGACTTTCACTTCATCTGGACCAATGAAGAGTTCAGCACCAGCTTTTGGTGAATTGCTGGCTTTAATATGACAATGCGCAATAAACTGATCTTGCATGCGTTCAACCAGCACTTCCACAGCGCCACCGGTAGCACGTTTACCTTTCAGGCGGGCTTTCATGACTTTGGTGTCATTTAAGACCAGCACATCACCAGCTTCAAGTAAATCGACAAGATCGGTAAATTGATGATCTTGATACTGACCTTCGGCATTGACATGCAGCAGGCGTGAGGCGCTGCGCTGTTCCAGCGGGTAACGGGCAATCAGTTCATCAGGGAGGTCGAAATTAAAATCAGAAAGTTGCATGGTTAAATAAATGCGCAAAACAATAACAGGATTGGGCGTAGTATATGCGTTTTTTGGTTTTATCGCTGAAATTGCCTAATTATAAGACAAAAAAAATCGGGTTGATTTATTTTTAAACAAATATGGGAGGCGAGCGTTGACAAGCGGGTGAAACAGTTTATTATACGCATCAACACCTTCCCGAGGTGGTGAAATTGGTAGACGCGGCGGACTCAAAATCCGCTGTCAGAGATGACGTGTCGGTTCGAGTCCGACCCTCGGGACCACAGATTTTAAAGAACCCCAAGCATATTCAGACTTGGGGTTTTTTATTGCCTCAAATTTATGGATAGCTATCTCATATCGCTTTGTTATTCGATACTGTATTTACAATCAAAAAATAAATGACTAATCGAGTATTTTGATCAATCCTGATTGCATATTTTAAGTTTCCTCCATAGCCGGTAAGACTCTAGGAAAATTTGTCGATGTGTTTTCCCTGTTTGATGTGAGTCCTCTTTTAGTTGAAGATATTCTGCGTAGTCCATGGTGACAGATACTTGTTTGCTTTTGCCAATATTAATTTCAATTTTTTGCATATAACAGGTGCTTGTTCAAAACGAGTAATAAGCATAATTTAAAATTGTAATTTCTATTGTAGGTTATTGAATACCAATGAGTTCACGTACGTACGCATGAAATATTTAAAGAGGGAAAATAGGTATTGGTTCAGCTTGTAATGAGTAGTGAGATAAAAAAACCGGCACCTTAGCACCGGTTTTTTTATGAGTTGACTAACAAAGGTCAGTCAAATCCAGTTTAAGCTTGTAATGAAGCCAGCGTTGCATTCAAGGTTTCGCTTGGACGCATCACGGCATTTACTTTCGCTTGATCTACCGCGTAGTAACCGCCGATATCTACTGATTTGCCTTGGACTTCTGCAAGTTCAGCCACGATTTTCTCTTCATTTGCAGCTAAAGCTTGTGCAAGTGGAGCAAATTTCGCTTTCAGTTCAGCATCTTCGTCTTGTGCAGCAAGTTCTTCTGCCCAGAATTTTGCCAGGTAGAAGTGGCTGCCACGGTTGTCCAGCTCGCCAGTACGACGTGATGGAGATTTGTCGTTGTCCAGCAGTTTGCCTGTTGCAGCATCTAAAGTCTTCGCCAGAAGTTTCGCTTTCGCGTTGTCTTCTTTAATGCCAAGCTCTTCTAGAGATACCGCCAGTGCCAGGAACTCACCTAAAGAATCCCAACGTAAGTGGTTTTCTTCAACTAGCTGTTGTACGTGTTTTGGTGCAGAACCACCGGCACCTGTTTCGTACATACCGCCACCAGCCATTAACGGCACGATTGACAGCATCTTCGCAGATGTACCCAGTTCCATAATCGGGAACAGGTCAGTCAGGTAGTCACGTAAGATGTTACCAGTTACAGAAATGGTATCCAGGCCACGAGCAACGCGCTCAAGCGTATAACGCATTGCACGGACTTGTGACATGATCTGGATGTCTAAACCGTCTGTATCGTGATCTTTCAGGTATTTTTGTACTTTCTTGATCAGTTCATTTTCGTGTGGACGGTACGGGTCTAACCAGAAGATGGCTGGCATACCAGAGTTACGTGCACGTGTAACAGCCAGTTTCACCCAGTCGCGGATTGGTGCGTCTTTCACCTGACACATACGCCAGATGTCGCCTTCTTCCACGTTTTGGGACATCAACACTTCACCTGTTTCCAGATCCGTGATGTTGGCAACACCCGCTTCAGGAATTTCGAAAGTCTTGTCGTGAGAACCGTATTCTTCCGCTTTTTGCGCCATCAGACCAACGTTAGGCACAGTACCCATGGTACGTGGGTCGAAGTTACCATTCCATTTACAGAAGTTGATCATTTCCTGGTAAATACGCGCGAAAGTCGATTCTGGCATTACTGCTTTACAGTCGTAAGGCTTGCCGTCAGCACCCCACATTTTACCACCACCACGAATCATTGCAGGCATAGAAGCATCTACAATGACGTCGTTTGGAGAATGGAAGTTGGTGATGCCTTTTGCAGAATCCACCATTGCAAGTGCAGGACGGTGTTCTTGACACGCGTGCAGGTCTTCGATGATTTCTTCACGTAAAGAAGTTGGCAGGGTTTCGATCTTCTCGTAAAGACCGGCCATACCATTATTGACATTAATGCCTAACTCGTCGAACAGTTTGCCATGTTTTTCGAAAGCATCTTTGTAGTAAATTTTCACACAGTGACCGAATACGATCGGGTGTGAAACTTTCATCATGGTCGCTTTTACGTGTAAAGAGAACAGGATGCCGGCTTCTTTACAGTCATCCAATTCTTTTTCATAGAAGTCGCAAAGCGCTTTTTTGCTCATGAACATCGAGTCGATGATTTCACCGTCTTGCAGCGCAACTTTTGGCTTCAGAACAATGGTTTCACCTGACTTGGTGATCAGTTCCATTTTCACGTTACGCGCGCGGTCTAAAGTCATGGACTTTTCGCCATGGTAGAAGTCGCCTTCGTCCATGTGAGAAACGTGAGTTTGTGACCACTGTTTCCACTCGCTCATTGAGTGCGGGTTTTTCTTCGCGTAGTTCTTTACTGCAGTTGGTGCGCGACGGTCAGAGTTACCTTCACGTAATACCGGGTTTACTGCAGAGCCCAGGCATTTGCCATAACGGGTCTTGATTACCTTTTCTTCCTCAGTGGTCGGATTTTCAGGGTAATCAGGAATCGCATAGCCTTTAGACTGAAGTTCTTTGATACATGCAGTCAACTGAGCAACAGAAGCACTGATGTTTGGAAGTTTAATGATGTTCGTATCTGGATCTTGTGTAAGACGACCTAGCTCTGCGAGGTTGTCAGTGACCTTTTGCTCGTCGGTGAGGTAGTCAGAAAATTCTGCGAGCACGCGTGCGGCCACGGAGATGTCACTTTTAACGATCTCTACGCCGGCCGGCTTAGTAAAGGTCTCAATAATCGGCAGCAGCGAATAAGTCGCCAGTAATGGCGCCTCGTCAGTCAGTGTGTAAATGATGGTTGACTTTCCACCAGCCATATATAGCCCCTTGCGTTGATTGAGTTTTGAGGGGGTGAAAGTGATGAATCAGCCCCTGCGAACCGGTTTGCTTAAGTAAAACCTTGAGAGTATCGACCCTCAAGCCTTTTCAGTCAACGTAATATCCGTGATAACGACATTTCGCTGAAAAATGATGCATTTTAATTCGTGATATTTGTGCCTGATATGAATCTACGCTTACCTGTTTGGGGAAGAAAAATACTAAAAAAAACCGTCTTTTTCCCTCAAGCTCGATCATTCCATCCAGCACATCTGTTAATCAGATTTGAATGATTAACCTGATTTTTTCAATACCAATAAGACAGATTGATAATTTGATGACGATTCACTGATCAGGCGGATATATTATCGTCCAAAAACATGAACAGAATATGTAAAACTAAAGTAACGTGGTGAACCCATTATCCGGTGAAAATTAACCAGGAAATTCCCTTAAAAATCCGATGAATTTACAGAAATCATACCTAACATAACACTGAAAAAGTGTATGAAAATGTGCCAATTTATTTTTAACCAAAATCAGTTAAAGTAGCTTGCTGTTTAAAAAGAGATAAACAAAAAGTAGTGAATTTATTTAATAAATTTAATGAAAATATACCTTTTTTTAAAATTTTTTCAGGTTACAAATTAATGAAGGAGCTTGGTTTATTCTTTTGGGTTTGGTGTTATATTCTCTGTTAAAGTTTGTTAACCGGGCTGAGCAATCGGCTTTAAAAATGGCCTAAATATTCTATAAGAATGGATCTCGGATGAGGCAGATATGAAGTTGCAGTTGCTTGAAATAGGTTCAGAAACTGAACAGCTGAGTTCATGCAGGTTGTCTCTGTTATTGGGGGTATTTACTGCCACCAATCAGATTGAGCGTTTTTTATCATCTGCCCGTAAAATTTTAGGGGTAGAGCGTTCCGCACTGGCCTTCGAGGGCGAACCCTATTTATGGTATGCTCATCAGGACTGTTTTAAAGCCTTTATTGCACCCGATCATATCCAGATTGTCGAACTGTTTGATGGTCAGGACTGCATTCATACCGAGCATCCTCACTATATACAACTGGTTGAGCGTATTGGCTCTTTAGGCGTAGAAGCAAAACGCTTTATGGCCTTTGATCTGAAAATGTCCGATGGTCGTTCGATTGGACAAATCCTGTTTTTCGACCAGAACGAGCAGCCTTTTTCGCTACAGGCGATTGAAATTCTCAGTGATCTGGCCACTAACCTGGTGAATTATCTGGAGTTAAAAGCCGAGCATGCTGAACTAAAAGAAATGTATGAGCAGCAGGCCGCGCTGAATTTTAGTAAAACCAAGTTTTTCCAGATTATTGCGCATGACTTGAGAGCGCCGTTTCATGGCCTGCTCGGTTTTTCCGAAGTTCTGGCGCAAGAACGCGAGACGCTGGATGATTCCAGTGTGCAAAATATTGCCGACTATTTATATGATACTGCGCAATCGACCTATAACCTGCTGGAAAGCTTGTTGAACTGGGCTATGGCAGAAGGCGGCCGCTTTATCTATCATCCAATTAACTTCAAGCTGCAACAGTCGTCGAAAATTGTCTGCGATGTCCTGAACAGTCTGGCGGTGAAAAAGAATATTCAGCTGATTAACCAGATTGATGATGATATTAAAGTCTATGCCGACATTAATATGATTACTTCGGTTATCCAGAACCTGGTGTCGAATGCGCTAAAATTCACCCCGACAGATGGTACCGGCAAGGTGACTTTACGCGCCGAACAGGCAGACGATGGCGTACACATCTATATTCAGGATACCGGCCTGGGCATGAGCCAGTCGCAAATGGATCAGCTGTTCCAGGCTGCGGTCACGGCCAGTAGCAAAGGTACGGCGGGTGAAAAAGGTACCGGTCTGGGCTTAGTATTGTGTAAACGTTTTGTCGACCTGAACAAAGGCGAAATTGTGGTGGAATCCAATGAAGGCGAAGGAACCACCTTTATTGTGACCTTGCCGCAGGCCACCAGCGCGCATCAGGCTTTAATGCCGGAGGATATACAGTTCGAAAAAGTAAAAATGTAGAAAACGCAATTTTCTTTTCCCCTCTAGCCAGACTCCTGATATAACTAGAAAAAACAGTCAGCTTTGGGTGTGTGAATGAATACGGAACAATTGCGCAAAACCTTAGGTGCCAGCCAATATGCAGAACAGGTATTGGCCAAGCACCAACCCCTCTTAGAACAAGATTATGCAGTTGACCGGTTTTTAACCCCTTTAAGCACCCAGCAGATTCAGCACACCGTGCAAACGACCTTGCAGGATATTCAGGATGAAACCGAGTGGATGCGTAGTCTGCGGATTTTACGTGCCCGGCTGATGTTTCGCTGGATCTGGCAAGATGCCAACCAGTTAACCGATGTGGTCACCCTGACCCGTGAACTGTCCGATTTCGCCGATGTCTGTGTAACAGCAGCCAAAGATTTTGCCCGGGCTCCCTTGGTGGCCAAGCATGGCGAGCCGGTGGGCTATAACGGTAAAGTACAGGACCTGATTGTGATTGCCATGGGTAAACATGGCGCGCAGGAACTGAATTTATCCAGCGATATTGACCTGATTTTTGCCTTCGATGAGCAGGGCGAAACCAACGGTCGTAAATGTATTGATGTGCAGCAGTTCTGTATTTTATGGGGACAGAAACTGATTTATCTGCTCGACCATATCACCGCCGATGGCTTTGTGTTCCGGGTCGATATGCGCCTGCGTCCCTGGGGCGACGGTTCGGCACTGGCGATTAGCCATGTGGCGCTGGAAAAATATTTAAGCCAGCACGGCCGTGAATGGGAACGCTATGCCTGGATCAAGGCACGCATTGTCACCGGAGGCAAAGAAGGGGATGAACTGCTGGAGATGACCCGGCCGTTCGTGTTCCGCAAATATGTCGATTACACCGCCTTTGAAGCCATGCGTGAAATGAAGGCCATGATTGAGCGCGAAGTGCAGCGCCGTCATCTGGAAGATGATATTAAACTCGGCGCTGGCGGGATTCGTGAAGTCGAGTTTATTGTGCAGGTGTTTCAACTGATTTATGGCGGGTCCAAGCTGGAGCTACAAGACCGGCAATGTCTGGTCAGCCTGAATCATCTGGATGAAGCTGAATTGCTGGACAGCAAAGCCGTGGCCGAGCTGGAAGATGCCTATTTATTTCTGCGCCGGGTTGAACATGCGATTCAGGCGCTGAATGACCAGCAAACCCAGTCCTTACCGACCGAGCCAGAATTGCGTCAGCGTTTGATCAGCACTTTAGGTTTTGCGAGCTGGCCAGATTTTATGGCTTTTCTAGATGAAAAACGCGCCAAGGTCATCTATCAGTTTGAGCATTTAATTAAAGAAAAAGAACCTGATCCGCTGGTCGAAAGTTTTAGCCAGCTGGAACAGCGCCTGAATGAAGTGCTGGATGATCAGGCCAAAAATCTGGTGCATGAATTCTGGTATGGACATGCGCTGAAAAAATTACCGGCCAAAGCGGTACAGCGTCTGAAAACCTTCTGGCCGCATCTGGTCGAAGCAGTGTTGCAGTCAGATATGCCGCAAGTTGCGCTGGTACGGTTGATGCCGTTGGTGGAATCGGTAATGCGCCGTACCGTGTATCTGGTGATGCTGATTGAAAGCAAAGGCGCATTGCAACGTCTGGTAAAAATGGCCACCGTCAGTCCATGGATTTGTGAAGAGCTGACCCATTATCCGGTGCTGCTGGATGAGTTTCTGTCGATGGATTTTGAATTGCCGAAACGTCAGGATCTGGAAGATTCCTTGCGTCAGCAATTGCTGCGGATTGAGGTCGATCAGGTCGAAGACCAGATGCGGGTACTGCGCCTGTTTAAAAAATCCAATGTACTGGCAGTGGCAGCCAGTGATGTGCTGGCCGAAAGTCCGCTGATGAAAGTTTCTGATGCGCTCACCGATATTGCTGAAGTGTCAGTCAATGCTGCCTTGCATCTGGCTTATCAGATTACCGCGAAAAAACATGGTTTCCCGCTGGATGCTGAAGGTCAGCGCTGTACGCTGGATCATATGGCTTTTACCGTGATTGGTTATGGCAAGGTGGGCGGGATTGAACTCGGTTATGGCTCAGATCTGGATCTGGTCTTTATTCATTATATGGATGAACAGGCCGATACCGACGGGCTCAAACCCATCAGCGGTTTTGAGTTTGCGATGCGGGTGGGACAGAAGTTTGTGTCATTGATGACCACCCAGACTTTAGATGGCCGCGTTTATGAAGTGGATACCCGGTTACGTCCGTCTGGGGAAGCAGGATTACTGGTCACCAGCCTGAAAGCCTTTGAGCATTATCAGCTAAAAAGTGCCTGGCTGTGGGAGCATCAGGCATTGGTGCGCGCGCGCAGTATTGCCGGTGAACGCTGCCTTCGGGACAAGTTTGAGCAGCTACGCTGCCGGATTTTGACCCAGCCGCGTGAACAGGCGCATGTGCGTGCCGAAGTACTGAAAATGCGCCAGAAGATGAAAGACCATCTCGGTTCATCAAATGAGCAAAAAAAAGATGGAATTTTTCATTTAAAACAGGATGCAGGTGGTATCGTTGATATCGAATTTATGGCACAGTATGCGGTGTTAGCGTGGAGTGGGACGAATAAAGATCTCGCCCATTACTCCGACAATGTACGAATCCTTGAGGATGCCGCAAAGACAGGTTGCTTATCCAGCAACGATGCGACTGCTCTGATTCAAGCTTATCTCCGTGAACGCGCAGAGAGCCACCGCTTAGCCCTTGCAAATCAATCCATGCAAGTGTCTGCAAGCGACTGGCACGATACCCGAATGACCGTTTGCAAGTTATGGCAAAGACTGATTGATCCAGCTGCAGCATTTGCGCTGGAGAGTGAATAATTGTGAAAAATTGGAGTTTATGGCATGAATTTGGCTGATCGTGATGGTTTTATTTGGCAAGATGGACAACTGGTTGACTGGCGTGAGGCCAAAACTCACGTGTTGACCCATACCCTGCATTACAGCATGGGTGTGTTTGAAGGTGTCCGTGCCTATGAAACCCCGAATGGAACGGCTATTTTCCGTCTAAAAGAGCACACAAAGCGTTTGTTAAATTCTGCAAAAATTTATCAAATGAAAGTGCCGTTTGATCAGGCAACTTTAGAGCAAGCACAAATTGATGTGGTGCGTGAAAATAAACTGGCATCTTGCTATTTACGTCCAATCATCTTTATTGGTTCTGAAAAACTCGGTATTGCGGCAACAGACAACACTATTCATGCCGTGGTTGCAGCGTGGAGCTGGGGTGCTTACTTGGGTGAAGAGGCAATGGCGAAGGGTATTCGCGTAAAAACCTCATCATTTACCCACCATCATCCAAACGTGACCATGTGTAAAGCCAAAGCGTCTGGTAACTATACGCTGTCGATTCTGGCACACCAAGAAGTGGCGCATTCAGGTTATGACGAAGCGATGCTGCTGGATCCACAAGGTTATGTGTGTCAAGGTTCGGGTGAAAACGTATTCCTGGTTAAAGATGGTGTGATTCATACCCCAGATATCGCTGGTGGTGCGCTGGATGGGATTACCCGTCAATCGATTATTACCATTGCTAAAGACTTGGGTTATGACGTGGTTGAGCGCCGTATTACCCGTGACGAATTCTATATTGCCGATGAAGCCTTCTTTACGGGTACGGCTGCAGAGGTCACCCCGATTCGTGAATACGATGACCGTCAGATTGGTGAAGGTGTCCGTGGTCCAATCACCACGCAAATCCAGAAAGCCTACTTTGATGCAGTGCAGGGCAAAGATCCGAAATATGCACACTGGTTAACTTATGTAAAATAAGTTAAACAGATAAAAAAGGACTCAGATGAGTCCTTTTTTATGGGCTGGGAAATACTCTTAATCATCCATACCAAAAATATCGCGGCTATAGACTTTTTCCAGCACATCTGCCAGCTCATCGGACTGGCGATTGGCAACAATCACATCGCTATATTGTTTAAATTCATCCAGATCCTGCATAACTTTGGAGTGAAAGAATTCATTTTCCTGCAAGGTCGGCTCGTAAATCACCACTTCCACGCCGCGGCCTTTAATGCGTTTCATCACGCCCTGAATGGCCGATGCCCTAAAGTTGTCTGAACCACTTTTCATGACCAGACGGTAAATACCGACTACTTTCGGGTTGCGTTGCAGGACGGACTGGGCAATAAAATCTTTACGGGTGGCATTGGCATCGACAATGGCCTGAATTAAATTGCTCGGTACATTGTGATAGTTGGCCAGCAGCTGCTTGGTGTCCTTGGGTAGGCAGTAGCCGCCGTAGCCAAAGGACGGATTGTTATAATATTTGCCAATCCGCTGATCCAGACAGACGCCATCAATAATCTGTCGGGTATCCAGCTGAAATAGCTGCGCATAGGTGTCCAGCTCATTGAAATAGGCCACGCGCATAGCCAGATAGGTGTTGGCAAATAGTTTGATGGCTTCGGCTTCGGTGGAACCGGTAAAGAGCACCGGGCAGTCTTTTTTGATGGCACCTTCGAGTAGCATATCGGCAAACAGTCGGGCACGCTCCGACTGCTCTCCGACAATAATCCGTGAGGGATACAGGTTGTCGTGTAGGGCTTTGCCTTCACGCAAAAATTCCGGTGAAAAAATAATATTTCCACTACGATATTTCTGTTTGATTTTTTCGGTAAACCCGACCGGAACGGTGGATTTGATGATCATGGTGGCGCAGGGATTAATTGACAGTACATCCTGAATTACGCTTTCAACACTGTCGGTATTAAAATAATTGGTCTGCGGGTCGTAATCGGTAGGCGTGGCGATAATCACATAATCAGCATCCTGATAGGCATCGGCCTGATGCAGGGTGGCTTTAAAATTCAGGTCTTTATTTTTCAGGAAGTCGCTAATTTCAGGGTCTTGCAGGGGAGAAATGCCATAATTCAGCAGTTCGACTTTTTCAGGAATGATATCGAGCGCCACTACTTCATGCTGCTGCGCAAAAATCATGGCATTGGAAAGGCCAACATAGCCGGTACCGACAATACTAATTTTCATAATCTATTGTTGTTCTGCGATGAGTTCTAATCTGCATTTTGAATGTGCAAGTTCGATGACGCTTTTCTGACAGTTATTTTGCAGTGGCTTTTCTTTGCAGCCATTCTGCTAATTTGTAACTCTGTGATATGATGGCGCCATTGCTCAGGTGGATCATGCGGCATGGCTTTACATGAAACAGAGATGAACTCTCAATCTTCTTTAATGCAGGAACAGAATGTTGTTCTGTGCATGAAATGGGGAACCAAATACGGTTCGGAATACGTTAACCGTTTGTACAATATGGTCAAACGCCATACCACAGTCGACTTTAAAATGGTCTGCCTGACTGACCGTACTGAAGGCATTAATCCGGAAGTAGAATGTTTTCCGATCCCGCCGCTGGCTTTGCCAGAAGGGGCGCCAGAACGTGGCTGGAATAAGCTGTCTACCTTTGAACCTGATCTCTATGGTTTAAAAGGAAATGCTTTATTTTTAGATCTGGATGTGGTGATTGTCGATAATATTGATGAATTCTTTACACATCCGGGTGAGTTTCTGATTATCCATGACTGGAAACGACCATGGCGTATTACGGGTAATAGTTCAGTTTATCGCTTTAAGCTCGGAGCTTTTCCTGGTCTTTTGCCATATTTCCGCGAACATTTTGATGAAATCCGTCAAAAATTCCGTAATGAGCAAGCTTATCTTTCTTGGTATGTAGATCAGGAGAAGAAACTCAGCTATTGGCCAGATAGCTGGTGCAAGAGTTATAAATATCATTGTCTGCAAAAAATTCCAATGGCTTATTTCAAGCCACCAGTAAAGCCTGAGGGCGTAAAAATTATTATTTTCCATGGGGAGATTAATCCACCTGATGCTATTAATGGTGGTGGTGGTAAATGGTATCGCTATGTGTTGCCATCCCAGTGGATCAAGGATGCTTGGCAGTAATTCAAATTAAATGGTTTAAACATGCCCGTAAGAAAGAAAAGTAAGTTTGAACAATGGTTTTCATTTAGCCGACATCAGCGTCGTTTTGGCGCAGATAAAGTCTATGCTCAGCTTGAGGGCGTAGATATTGAACAACTGAAAAATGAAGTTATTATCGGTGATCAAATCCGGTATACGCATGGTTCAGCGAAAGATTTAAATGAGCATATTGAACAACTTAAACATGAGTTTGTTGGTCAACCGGCATTAAGTCATTATCATGCAAGCCTTATTGTTTTGATTCGGCGTGAAGTAGATGTCGAAGAAAATTTTGAAAAATTTAAAGCATTATGGATGAATGAGCGAGATTTTTTGCTCAAGACTTTAAATATTCGATGGTTAATATCAGCATGTGATACTTTTTTAGATTTGCACGATGATATCGCACTTAAAGCGACATTAATGAATGCAGTTGTGTTGATTAATACATTGAAATTACAAGAAACTGAACGTTATTTATGTGATCAGTCTACGGTAGTGTGTGAATTAAAGCGGGATCGGTTACCACAAGAACGTGTAACATTATTTGATGGAACTTCAGCATTCGTTGTAGGGACTGATGATACATTACGAAATATGCGTTGGCGTTTAGATCAAATTTGCAAGATACATCCACTTGGAGTGATAGTTTTAGAAATATTCGATCGATTACAACATGAGGAGAACAATACGGTTTATTTAAGATTTAAGAAACAACATACGCGTGAAAAGACACGTTGGTGGTAAAGATGGAAATATTAATTATTAATTTACCTAAATCTAAGGAACGACGTGTCTTTCAAGAACAACAATTTTTAAAAGTTGGGATTCAACCTACTTTTTTACAAGCTGTGTCGATAGATCAGATTTCAGAAGAGCAATTTAATGCGGAAGCTTTCGGGTGGCAGCGACCGTTAAAAAAAGTAGAGTTAGCTTGCTTTCTAAGTCATAAAAAAGCATGGCAACAGGTTGTAGATCGTAATCAACCTATGCTTATTCTAGAAGATGATGCTGTCGTGGTAAGTGATATTGTGCAACTTCTAGAAGATATACAATCTCAAACCTTAAATTTATGTCCTGATCTAATTAATCTCGAAGTTAGAAGTCGTAAAAAAATCGTAAGTAAAAAGCCAGCTTGTCATTTAAATAGTTCAGGGTACAAATTATTAGACTTGTTCCAAGAGAGAACAGGAACAGGGGGCTATATATTGTTCCCAACGGGTGCGCAAAAATTATTGGAAAAAGCGGCTCACTCTGCAGCTGCTACAGCAGATGCTTTTATTTTCAGTACCTATAATTTAAATGCTTATCAGGTTGAACCAGCAGCTTTGATACAAGAAGATCAAATGATTGCGTATGGCTTATCAGATACGGAAAACTTTGAATCAACAATTGGTCGCTCTGAAAACTTCAAGCCTACCTATAAGTCTGTATCCGAAAAGAAAATGTTTAGGAAGCGCCGTGTTATGGGGCAATTTCAAATGGCTTTTCGTTATTTACAAGTACTATTTAAAGCAGAAAAGCGTTTTATATTTTTAGATAAAAACCGATTTTAATAAGGTTCAACTTAATGAAGAAAAAGGTCGTATTAGCTATTTTTACTTTACAGGGTAATGGGGCGGAACGTTTTGCATTAACTCTAGCGAAAGGGATTAATGATGCAGGTCATGAAGCTCACATCGTTTACTTTAAAGATATAATTGATTTACCAATACCCGATGGTGTACGAACACACTTTTTTAATTATCAAAAATTCCGTGCTATTCCAAAAATTATGCGTCCGGGCCTTGCTGCGAAAGCCTTTGACCGTTTTGTCCGCAAGCACATTGGTGAACCCGATTTAGTTTTGTCGAATCTTTTCCCAGTGGATTTTATTTTAAGCCGTAGTACTTTGTCGAATGTTCATATGGTCATCCATAATACGACAAGTCAGGAATATGCTGGTCGTTTAGATGGCAAGATGCTAGAACAATTAAAAAAGGTTTATCTATCCAAACCATGTGTTGCGGTGAGCCAAGGTGTGGAGCAGGATTTCCGTCAGGTCTTTGGTGAAAAGAGCCGTATTACGACGATTTATAATCCAATTGATATCGCAGTAGTTCAAGCGGCAGCAGCAGAATTTCAGCCGGATTTACCAGCACGTTATTTAGTAAATGTGGGCAAGTTTAAACAACAAAAACGCCACGATATCCTGATCCGTGCTTATGCGAAGGCTCAAATTGATTTACCTTTACTGTTAGTCGGAACAGGTGAACTCATGGCTGAAAATGAGAAACTTGCTCAAGACCTAGGGGTCGCAGATCAAGTGCATTTTCTTGGCTTTCAAAAAAATCCATATCCTTATATTCAAGCGGCGACGGTGATGGTGGTGTCTTCTGATTTTGAGGGCTTTAGTATTGCGATTTTGGAGGCCTTGGCGTTGGGTACCCCAGTCATCAGCACGGATTGTCCTTCTGGGCCACGGGAAGTTTTGCCTGAAAATTGTCTAGTACCTGTGCAAAATGTCGATGCATTAGCAGCCAAGTTACGTGCTGTGGCAAAAGGTGATATCAATGTGCACAGCCATTTAGATGCACTGTTTTTAATTGAAACAGCAGTTACACACTATTTAAATCTACAAGAAATTTAATTTTACCCAACGGCATGACGCTATGATTACAGTTTACGATACAGCATGTGGTTCTCTAAATATGGGGGATGAAATCATCATGGATGCGGTGATGATGCATTTGGAGTCTCTATTTAGCCATGAGCAATTCTGTCGTTACCCAACACATTATGCATTAGCAGCCAAGACTTTAAAAAAAGCGTGGCAAAATCAGTTGGCCTTTGTTGGGGGAACCAATTTACTTCGTAATTATTGGCGTTTTCGTGCCCGTAAAAACCAATGGTCGATTGGCTTTTTTGATGGCTTTAAGATGCAACCTGCCATTTTAATGGGGGCTGGTTGGAATAGCTATGCAGAAAAACCTGAATTGAAAGCGAAAGTTTTTTATAACTATGCGCTGTCTAAACAGTATCTTCATTCTGTACGTGATCAGTACACCTTAGAGAAACTAAAAGCGTGTGGTATTGAAAATGTGATCAATACGGGCTGTCCAACCTTGTGGCAGCTAACCCCTGAACATCTCAAGCAAATCCCAAGCCAAAAAGCGCAGTCAGTGGTCTTTACTTTAACAGACTATAGCCGTGATATTGAGGCCGATGTACAGTTGGTTCAGTGTCTCAAAGAGCACTATTCAAGCTTATACTTTTGGGCACAAGGTTCGGAGGATAATCAATATTTCGATCAACTTGCACAGCAGCAACCTGAACTGTTCAATGGTATTGTGCGTATAGCAACAAATTTAACTGCCTATAATACGTTATTAAAAGATCATGAGATTGATTTTATCGGTACACGCCTACACGCTGGGATTCGCGCTCTACAATTAAAGAAACGTGTGATTATTATTGGGATTGATAACCGTGCATTAGAAATGCATAAAGACTTTAATCTGCCAGTTGTAGAACGCCATGATCTAACCTTATTGAAACAACGGATTAATATGCAATGGCAGCCTGAGATTCATTTGCCGTTTGATGCGATCGCGCATTGGAAAAGTCAATTTGTAAATTGATGCTATTGGTATATTTTCATTCGAAGTTTTTATAATGCTATATTTCATCATTTTTAGTTTAATTTTATCGTTAAGCTTTTTATTTAAATTTAAAAATAATAGATATAGAGTGAACAATGTTGTCGTTGTTTCCTCTATGTTGTGCTCACTCTTTTTTATTTATAAACCTTTAGCCTTGTTTTTGTTGAACATTGCTTTATGTTTTATTGTGCTTGAAACTTTTGTAGTTTTAAAATACAAGGATTTTAATGAGGGTATTTTGGAGTCAATCTTAAATACCAACAAAAATGAATTGATCGAGGTGTTGAGTAAAAATTTAATCCTCATTCTTCCTGCATTCCTTGTCATTTTACTTGGGCGGATTCAAGCGGCAAGTGCAACAGTATAAAAACCAGCCATAACTTCACTCGGTGTATACCAGCCTAGTGTTTTTCTAGGACGATGGTTAAGTGACAATTCTATCTGCTCTATTTCATCGTTTGA